>NZ_JAKMQS010000007.1:0-112547 GCF_025771685.1 Campylobacter sp. IFREMER_LSEM_CL2194 | reverse complement strand
TTATATTTGGTAATAAATAAAGAGTATAAATATCTTATTATATTCTTTAAATAATTATAATATAGTGTTTTTATATAAATTTGATAATAGTTGTTATAATCTTAAAATAGCTTATTAAAAAAATATATTTAATTATAGTTTATGTGTTTTTATAAATTAGGTAATAGGTAAAATAATATATGGAATGTTTAATGGAAGATGAAAGGTGGTTTAAGTGTAAATTTAAAGCTTAAAAATAAGCTTTAAATTTTTATTAATATTCATATTGATTTAATTCTTCTTGAGTTCCAAGTAGCATTAATATATCATTTAAATAGGCTGTAGCTTCTAAATCTGGCATAATACTCCAAGTATCGTGCTGTTTATGTGCAATAACTTTTAAATTTTGTCCGATAGATTGCAAAGTTTTTCCTGCTAAATTTTCATCCACTAAAAGTTTTGCTACTTTGATGGTATTAGCTGAGAGATCTATGATTTCAAAATTAGGATTAGTAATAAGAATTTTAGCCAAACGTTTTGCAGATTCTTTTTCAGGATAGATAACCTTATTAACCCCAAGCTTTGAAAGAATTTGTCCATGTGTAGAAGAATTTGCTTTAGCAATGATATTTTTTACCCCTATCTCTTTTAAGGCCATGAAAGTGAGTATGCTTGATTCTAAATTTTCACCTATGCTAAGTATGACAACATCAGCATTTGCATAGCCTGCTTCTTTTAAGGCTATAGTATGAGTAGAATCCAAAATATAAGCAAAATCTGCATGATCTTGTAATTCCTTAACAGCTT
Source organism: Campylobacter sp. IFREMER_LSEM_CL2194 (assembly GCF_025771685.1). NCBI lineage: Bacteria > Pseudomonadati > Campylobacterota > Epsilonproteobacteria > Campylobacterales > Campylobacteraceae > Campylobacter > Campylobacter sp. IFREMER_LSEM_CL2194. Next base: position 111,761 of record NZ_JAKMQS010000007.1, on the reverse strand, counting down.
CTTCATCAATATCTGAAACAATAACTCTTTTACCCTGATCAATAAGTTCTTTTGCTAAAACAGAGCCAAACCTTCCAAGTCCTATAATACCATAAGTTTCTTTTTTCATAATATGATTTTTCCTTTTGGATAATTTAAATATTTTTCTTTTTCTTTAAAAAATATACTAAATAAAAATGCAAGCACACCCACTCTACCACTAAGCATAAGTAAAATGATAATTAACTTACTTTCAGAATTAAAAAGCGCACTAAGTGATAAAGTTCCGCCATCACCCACTGAAACTCCTACTGTAGCAAAAGCTGAACTTGTTTCAAAAAGCAAAGGTAAAAAACTTTTATCATTCTCGATTAAAGATAAAAGCAATACACAAGTGATGATATATACAATAGAACCTACCGCTATAATAAAAGCTTTATTAATAGTTTCTGCAGGAATTTCAAAGTTAAAAATTCTTGCATTGCTATCTTTGATACTCCAATAAGCATAGATTAACAATACAGCAATAGTAGTTACCTTGATACCACCAGCTGTTCCACCAGGCGCACCACCTATAATCATAAACAAAGATCCAAAAAATAAACTTGCATCTTTAAAGGTGCTAAGATCAAGAGTGTTAAACCCTGCCGTTCGGTAATTTACCGCTGTAAAATAAGCACTCATAATTTTATCAAAAAGTGAAAATTCTCCTATGCTTTTTGGGTTATGGTATTCAAATAAAAAAACCACTAAGCTTGCAAAAATAATCAATATAATAGTAGAAGTTAAAACAAGTTTTGTGTGTAAGCTTAGGCTTGCAAAACGCTTTTTAGAAAAAAAGTATAATTCTAATAATACAAAATAACCCAAGCCTCCAATGATAATCAAAGAGGTGATAATAAAATTAATCCAAAAATCATCCCTATAAGGCATTAAACCACTTTCAAATATACTAAATCCTGCATTATTAAAAGCAGAAATGGAGTGAAAAATACTAGCCCATAGAGCCTCACTTAAATTCATATCAAGCTTAAACCTTAGAAATAATAATACTGCACCTATAAGTTCAATAGCAAATACAAAAAATAAAACCTTTTTTAAAAATCCTACAAGCCCATCAGCGCCAGGATAAATCAAGGATTCTCTTAAAAGATTTTTTTCTCCAAAACTCATTTTTTTACGCACTAAAATATATAAAGCCATAGCTATACTCATATAGCCTAAACCGCCTATTTGAATAAGCAATAAGATAACAAGTTGTCCATAAAAACTAAAATCTAATGAAGTATTTAATACAATAAGTCCTGTCATACTTACAGCTGAAGCACTAGTGAAAAATGCGTCTAAAAAAGATATGGGCTTAGTATGCATAATGGGAAGCATAAGGATAAAAGTGCCAAAAAGTGCTACTAGAATATAACCTATAAATAATATTCTTATATTTTTTCTATCTAAGGATAATTTTGTCATATTAATTCTTTGAAATTAAAAAAAACATTCTACTTAAAATTAGTTAATAAATAAAAGAAGAAAACTTCCCACTTTAAAAGTGGAAAGTTAGAGTATTAAAGCATTCCTACAGCTAAGAAGCCTAGAGCAACAGCTATAGCTATAGCTAATACGCCAGGGATAAAGAATGCATGGTTAAATATGAATTTTCCAATTCTTGTTGTGCCTGTATCATCCATTTGAACTGCACCTAATAAAGTAGGGTAAGTTGGAAGAACGAAAAGTGCTGAAACAGCAGCAAAACAAGCAACTAGCATATAAGAGTCGCTAGGATTTGTAGCTGAAATTCCTAATGCGGCGATGATAACTGGAACAATAGCTTTTGCAGTAGCTGCTTGAGAATACAAAAGCATACTAGCAAAGAAGAAGGCAACAGCAAGCATAGCTGGAGTTTGTTTAACCCATTCACCTGCTACTTCTTTAATACCAGCTTCATGACCTGCAACGAAAGTATTTCCAAGCCAAGCAACACCAAATACACATACACAAGCTGTCATACCTGATTTAAATACACTTGTATCTAAAATTTTTGCAGGTTCAACTTTACATAAGAATGTAATTAATGTTGCAGCGGTTAATAAGAAACTCATAATCGCAGCATCTCTTGGGATAACTACTGGATCAATCCATTTGATATTGTTAGAAATTGCTGTAGCATAAAGAACAACTGCTAATACTGTGAATAAGAAAATAGCAACTGAAAGTTTTGCACCCGGTTTGTCTTCACTTTGTAAAACATCAGAAGCACTTTTTACAAGACCAGCTTTTAAGCGTTCTTGATATACAGGGTCTTTGCTAAGATCCATTGGAGTGATTAAACTTACAATGAAAGCTGTAATCATACAAGCAGCAAAAGTAGTTACAATCCAAATACCAATTAATGCAGGATAATTCCAACCAAGTGGTTCTAATACACCAGTCATATAAACAACAGCAGCACTAACAGGAGAAGCTGTAATACCAATTTGTGAAGCAACAACCATTAATGAAAGTGGAACTGATGGTTTGATGTTTTGTGATTTTGCAACATCAATAACAACAGGCATTAATGAAAATACCGCATTACCAGTACCTGCTAAAATAGTAAGTAACCAACCGCAAGCTGGTGCAAGGTAATTGATGAATCTTGGATGTTTACGTAAAATTCTTTCGGTAACTTTTACCATATAATCCAAACCACCTGCTTGTTGCATAGCAGAAATTGCAGCAATTGCTGCAGCAATGATTAAGATAACATCCCAAGGAATATTACCTGGTTTCATACCTAAAACAAGACCTAAAATAACAACACCTAAACCTCCGGCATAGCCTATCGCTATGCCACCAAGGCGGATACCTATGAATATTGCCCCAAGAAAGACAACAAGTTGTAAAATAATCATAATATCCATGATTAAACTCCTAAGTTATTAAGCTTTTCTTTTTTCTGTCATATGAGGATTTAACATATTTTCTGGTGTTAAAATCTCATCAATTTTTTCTTTTGGTAAATAACCTCTTTCAAGACAAATATCACCAACTGCCTTACCTGTCTCTAAAGCTTCTTTAGCAATACTTGCAGATTTTTCATAACCTAGAACCGGGTTGAATGCAGTTACAATTCCAATTGAATTTAGTACAAGTTTTTTGCAGTTTTCAGGATTTGCTTTTAATCCCTTAATAGCTTTTTCAGCTAAAGTTTTCATAGCATTTTCAAGCAACACTATAGAATTGAATAGTCCATAAGCAATACCTGGTTCAAATGCATTAAGTTCAAATTCTCCTCTTTCAGAGCAAAGCATAATGGTAACATCGTTGCCTATAACTTCATAGCAAGCTTCACCTACTGCTTCACAAATTACTGGATTTACCTTGCCTGGCATGATAGAACTACCTGGTTGCATAGCAGGCAAGCTAATTTCAGCTAAACCACATCTTGGACCTGAATTCATTAATCTTAAATCGTTTGCAATTTTTGATAGTCTTACAGCTGCAGTTTTTAGTGCACCACTTACATGCACAAAATCAGCTGTATCTTGAGTAGCAGCGATAAAGTCTTCAGCTGGTTTAAATTCGACACCAGTAATTTCTTTTAATTTTTTCTCAACCACAAATTTATAATCAGGATGACAGTTGATTCCTGTACCAATAGCTGTTGCACCAAGATTTAAATAAGTCATTGATTCACGAGCTGCTGTGATTTTTTCAATATCGCTTTTAATATAGCTAGCAAAAGCGTTGAAAGTGTTTCCTAATGTTGTAGGAACTGCATCTTCAAGCTCTGTTCTACCCATTTTGATGATATCTTTGTATTCTTTAGCTTTAACTTCTAATTCGGTTTTTAAAAGTTCCATAGCTTTTAAAAGATCAGTAAGTTTTGCATAGGTTGCTACTTTGATTGAACTTGGATAAGTGTCATTTGTAGATTGACCTAAGTTTGTATGGTCATTTGGATGAAGGTATTGGTATTCACCTTTTTTGTGTCCCATGCTTTCAAGAGCAATATTGGTGATAACCTCATTAGTATTCATATTTGTACTAGTACCAGCACCACCTTGGATCATATCTACTACAAATTGATCTAAAAATTCACCAGCAATCAATCTGTCGCAAGCTTTGGCGATAGCATCAGCTTTGTCAGCATCAAGAACCCCAACTTCTTTGTTAGCAAGAGCAGCTGCTTTTTTAACTTGAGCGAAAGCTTTTACAAAATAAGGATAATCTTGTAATCTTCTACCACTCATATGGAAGTTTTCTAGTGCTCTAAAAGTTTGCACCCCATAATAAACTTCATCAGAAATTTCTAACTCACCAATAAAGTCGTGTTCTTTTCTTGTTCCCATGATGTACTCCTTGTGGGTTTTATTTAAGTTTCATTTATAAACTTATTCGTATTATATAACAATTTCTTACAAAAGTATCATAAAAATTTCTAAAATTTTCAAATTTCAATAAAAATATATAAATAATATAAGATGTTGATATTCATTTTCTAAAATTTTTAATAGTCTTAAATATTTATTTATATTATTTATAATTAATATTCTTGTTTAATTTTTTATACTTTTAGTTTATAGATATTTTTTATAAGAAATTTTTTGTAATAATGAAAAATATATGAAAATTATAAAAAGCAATTAAAAACATAATGAAGGATAGTAATTAAACTAAACCCATTAAGGGTTTAGTTAATTATTTAAAACTTTTTCTTTCTAGCATCCTCTAAGATATCACTAGCTATTTTATTTACATTATCAGCTACTATAGCACTATCATTAGCTATTTTTAAATTCTCTTGAGTTACATGATCAATTTGAGCTACAGCATCATTTATTTGAGTAATACCTGTAGTTTGCTCTTTAATACTCTCACCCATTTCATTAATAGATTGAACTAAGATATTAGTATTAGCTTCAATCTCACCTAAAGACTTTTGAGTTCTTTCAGCTAGATTTCTAACTTCATCAGCAACAACAGCAAAGCCACGTCCATGTTCACCAGCACGTGCTGCTTCAATAGCTGCATTTAATGCAAGTAGGTTAATTTGATCAGCAATATCTCCAATAATAGAAGTAACATTTTTAATTTCTTCACTTTGAGCAATTACTTCACTAGTTTTATGAGATACATTTTGCATAGAAGAAGTAATCTCTTCTAATGCTGCTGCTGTTTCTTCTAAAGAAGAAGCTTGGCTTGATGAAGAATCAGTTAAGTTCTTAACAGCACTTTGTAATTTACCACTTTCACTAGCAAGTAAGTTAGCAAATTCAGATGATTGTCTTAGCATAGCTACTATTTCTTTACCTAATACATTAGTAGTTACTTCAACCCCACCTTTAGCATTAGCAACTTCTGTTGTAAAGTCTAAGGCTTTATAGCTATCAAATACTCTATTAATTTCATTCATATTAGAACCAACCTTTTGTTCTAATACATTTAGCATTTCATTTAATACATTTTTTAATTCTATTAATTGAGGGTTAGCAGGAATTGCTGTTATTCTAGCTGTTAGATTACCACTTTCTATTTCTTTAGCTGTATCAACTGATTGTTCTACTGCTTTAGCATCTTGTTCTAATGCATTTTTAGTTTTAGTGATGTTTTCATTGATAGCTTTGGCTATAGCACCAAGCTCATCATTTGTTTTAACATCTATCATAGCCGAATCTTTAGTTTTATGATTGATGAAATCAAAGAAAGAGTTAAGGCCTTTTTGGATTGCTTGTAAAGGGGATAGATAATAAGAGATGATGAAGTAGAGTATGATAACACTTAAGGCAACCATGATACTTACAACAATTGTTTGTATTGTTGCTGTTTTGAAAATAGGCTCATTTATAACATCAGCACTTTCAGTACTACAAACAAGGTAAGAAGATATTTTAGCACATATACCCAGTCTTTCTTTTCCTTTTAATCCATATTCAAAGAAAGAATAATCACCATTTTTTTTGTGTGCATTTAATACCGGCCCATGATCTACCGATGGATCTAATAACTGCTTGTTTTTAGCAACAAATATCTTTCCGTTTTCATCAAATAAAAAGCTATTACCAGGCATATTTTCAAAATTTTCTTGAAGCTCTTTTACTGGAATATCAACCCCAATAATTCCTACAAAATTACCATTTTTATATATAGATTTAGTATATGTTATTACATATTGATTTGTTGCTTTATCAATATAAGGAGAAGTGATGAAAATATCTTTATTTTCTTTGGCACCAATATACCATGGTCTAGTTCTAGCATCATAGTTGATATTTTGTCCATAAATTTCGATATTTTTATTATTTTTATCACTAGTATCATTACTTACAAGATTTTCTCCATTATCTAAACTTATAAAAGCAGATAAAACTCCAGAAGCTTTTCTATATGATTTTAAAATAGAGCCAACATTATCTATCAAAGCTTGTTCGGAATTTAATTTTTCATATGGAAATTCCAAAATTGTTTTTTCCAAATTTAAAATTAAATCACTATTGTGCTTTCGAAATGTTTCTAAAGAAGTTCGAGCAACTTGTAAAATATCATTTTGCCTTTTTAGCTCATTATCATAAAGGTATGTTTTGGTAAAGTAAAAACTTAACACACCTAAAATAATCAAACTTAGTGCAGTGAAAAAATTTGCCATTAAAGACAATTTAACTTTCAAAGTGTTAAACATAATTTCCTCCGTATTTTATTTTTGTAATTTTAATTTTTAAAAATTAATTATCAATTAATATTTTTTTTAATTAATTTTTTTGCTTTTTCCCACAATCTCACTCCCAATTCTTTTGCATTGTTTTTATCTAAATTTTTATATTTATGGCTTGCGAGTTTTTCGAGTTCATTTAACTCTTTGGCTAAGATATTGAGTTTGCTTTGTGCTAGCTTGCTAAAATCATCAATTTTTGGATTTTGTTTAATTTCATTAATTTTGATAAGAATTTGCTCTCTGTTTTCTTGTATTAAGCGTTTAAATTTAGCAAATAAAGTGTCAAATTTATTTTCTAATAAATCTTTAAGTATATCTTTTACGGGATTATTAAAATCTAATGATATTTTTTTAAGCATTTGGATAAATTCTTGCTCTATGTCTATAAGCTCTTTTTCTTTATTTTTTAAATCATGTTCTAAAGCGCTATATGCAAAGCTTGATTTAAATTTTTCAATCGCCAAAGAAATTCCTTCTTGTGTCCCATAAATACTTCCAATACATAAATCATAAGCAAAGGCTTGTGATTCATTAGCAAGTTCAAAAGCAGCATTTAAAACTACTTGGGATATTTTTAAAATTCTTTCTTTTTCAAAGCTTCCTTCACAAATTGCATTAAATACAAGGTTTTTAGCGATTTCACAAGATGTAAGTTCTATATTTTCGCCTTTTTCTAAAGTTGTTATAAAGGCGCTTTCGGCAGTTTCTTTTAAAAGGCCCAGTATTTCTATATCATAAAGCATAGCATCATTGATGCTTATATTAAATTCATTTAAATTCAAATCTTTTAAAGTTTTTTCTAGATCAAAAAAATTATCACAAATTTTGTATTTAATAGTGTTTTTTTGTTCTTCAATTTTTGCTTTTAATTTACCGTATTCATTAATATAATTAAAAAATGTTTTTTTATCCTCTTCTACTCTAGCTTTGATGATACCTTGGATTATTTTGGAAATATTTTCTTCATTTATCAGTTCAACTTTCTCTAATACCTTAGAAAAGATAGCAAAAAGTTCTTCATTGCTGGCATTTTCAAAACTAATTTTTTTATAACTTAAATTAAAAACGAGATCTCCAATTAGGTTTGGAATTTCATTTTTTTCACAAGCTAGGAGAGAATTTTCAAAAATAATGGCTAAATTTTTCATAATTTTCCTTTTTATAGTACAAATTTGGCTTTGCTTTTTAATTGATTGAAAATATTTAAACGATCACTTTTGCTATCAACATAAACACTTAAAAGATAACTTTTGTATGTGCCTTGTTTGCTAGTATTTGAGATTTTGTATTTAAATTCTCTTTCATTAAGTATTTGAGTAAAAACTTCTAAAGCATCAATCCCAGCTTCAAAAACGACTTTATAATCCCAAAAAGTAGGATAGTTTATAATAGGTTCTTTTTTAAGATCGCAGATATTTACCACTTTTTCCTCCTTCTTTACTTTCTAAAACTATATCAGTAATTTGCATACTTTTATCAATAGCCTTAACCATATCATAAATAGTTAAAAGTCCAATGCTAACAGCAGTTAGACTTTCCATCTCAACTCCGGTTTTTCCTTCACATTTTACGGTTACAAAAAGTTTAAAAGAACATTCTTCTTTGTTTTCTTCTATATGAGTTTGTACTTTTGAAATCATTAAAGGATGGCACATTGGGATAAGATTTGAAGTTTGCTTAGCTCCTATTATGGCTGCTGTAATGGCAGTTTGTAAAACAGGTCCTTTTTTAGCTTTGTTTTCAATGATAGCTTCAAATGCTTCTTTGCTCATGTATATTTTACCGCTTGCACAAGCTTCTCTTTGGGTGATATCTTTTTGACTTACATCTACCATTTTGGGATGATTTTTTTCATCTAAATGCGTTAAATTCATATTTTTCCTTAAGTAAAGTTTGAAAAATTATACCAAAATGTATATTTTTATATTAAAATACTACTAAAAAATTTTAAAGGATTTATAATGGCTTATGACGATGAAGAATTTGAAAATTACGATGATGAAATGTATGATGAAATAGATGATGATACTTATGCAAATAATCAAAGATCGTATAATTATGATGATGATGATTATGAATACGATGATGATTATAGCGATGATGATACTTATGAGATGGATTAAGAGTGAGTAAAAATCTTACTAAAAAAGATATAAAAGTTTTAGGTCTTTCTTCTTTGGGAGGGACTTTAGAATTTTATGATTTTATCATTTTTGTATTTTTTGCAAGTTATATTTCTAAAAATTTCTTTCCTGAAAATTTAAGCCCATTTTAGCAAATGTTTAATACTTATGGGATTTTTGCTGCAGGATATTTAGCTAGACCGCTTGGTGGTATAGTTATGGCTCATTTTGGCGATAAATTTGGCCGTAAGAAAATGTTTATGCTTAGTATTTTACTGATGGTTATACCAACTTTTTTACTTGCTTTTATACCTACTTATGAAAGCATAAGGTATTTATGTATAGTATTTTTAGTATTTGTAAGGATTTGTCAAGGTATAGCTATAGGCGGGGAATTGCCTGGTGCTTGGGTTTTTGTATTTGAGCATGCTCCAAAGGGTCAAAAACGTACTTATCTTGGGATTTTAACAGCTTCTGTGGTAGGTGGAATTTTACTTGGTAGTTTTGTATTTTTGATGATGAATAAATTTTTTACACAAGAAGAGCTTTATGAGTGGGCTTGGAGAATTCCATTTTTCTTAGGTGGAATTTTTGGGATCATTTCTGCTTATTTGCGTAAATTCTTAAGAGAAACTCCTGTTTTTGAGCAAATGAAAAAAGATAAAGCCCTAGAAAAATTTCCTTTAAAAGAAGTGTTTAAAAAAGCCAAGTTGGGCGTTTGCTTTCTATGTTGATAACTTGGGTTTTAACTGCTTGCATTGTTGTGATGATTTTAATCATACCTTCTTTTATGGCAAAAATTTTAAGTATTGATACAAGCATTCAAACTTACATGCAAATGCTTGGCATAGTTGTACTTGTAATTGGCTGTATATTAAGTGGAATTTTGGCTGATAAAATAGGCATAGTGAAAGCTTGTGTGGTTTTTTCATTAGGATTTTTCTTAACTTGCTTGTTTTATTTTAATGCTCTTTATACTAAAACACCTGATTTTAATACAGTGAGTGTGTATTATTTAAGCGCTTGTTTTTTTGCTGGAGTGATGAATTTTTGCCCTTTAATGATGAGTGAAGTATTTGATGCTAAGATTAAATTTTCAGGACTTAGTTTTTCATATAATATAGCTTATGCATTAGCCGGTGGGTTTACCCCACAACTTGCTCTATTTTTACACACCATTGCTTTAGGAAATTTAGAAAATATTGCTCGTTTTTCTTTGGGATTTTATATGTTAGCTATGGCTATAATCTCACTTATTTGTGCTTTGATGTTTAAATATCTTAGTAATACCCAACGCACATACTCTCAGTGATTTTAATACGCTTTTCCAAAGGAGTGGGACTAAAAAAATGGCATTTTTCGATGTAAATATTATAATTATAATCTAGATTTAAAAGATCGTAAAATGCCTTTAAATTTACAAATTTAACCCCACATACTTCTTTTATATCTAAGATTTTATAAATTTGAGAATTATTTTTTTCTACTAAATGAGATGGGGCTAAAGTGGTAAATGAGCAAAAAGCACTTGCTAACACATAGCCACTTAAATTTTCACATTTTTGTATAAGGTGTTGGTGTTTTTTTAAAATACTTTTTTTGTTTAAAAATACCACTCTTGTACCTTGATAGCGTGCTGCTTGAGCGTTTTTCCAAAATTTATAAGCGTTTTTAGAGATATTTGCTAATTGATGCAATTGCACATTTAAGACATAATCATCTAAGAATTGATTGGGTGGTAAAATAGTATAAGTCATAGTTTTTCTTTAGTTTTTTAAAATTATACTAAAAATTGACTTTTGTTTATATTTTTAATTTCTAAATTTAATACAATAAGTAAAAATTATTTTTAAGGAAAAGCATGAAATTTGAAACTATTAATCATGAGGGTATAAAAAAACTTATGGATATTTTTTATGCAAAGGTTAGGGCGGATAAGGATTTAGGACCTATTTTTAATGAAAAAATCGGCACAGATGATGAGAGTTGGAAAAAACATAAAGAAAAAATAGCAAGTTTTTGGGCAGGGATGTTTTTAGCTGATCCAAGTTATAGTGGTTCACCTTTGAGAGCTCATCATGAATTGCCTCCATTTCCAAGAGAATTTTTTGATATTTGGCTTAATTTATTTGATGAGAGTTTGCAAGAAGTTTTTGAAGATGAACCAAGAAATATCATTATAGAAAGAGCTAGAATGATAGCCCAAAGATTTCAAATGATTATTTATGATCATAGATTTGCTTAAGAGTTTAAAAACTCTTAGCGATAGTTAAATGTATGTAAGTTTTCACTATGCGAATATTTATAACTGTATTTTCCATCAAGATATATTACCAAACGATAATACCCTTTATGTGAACCAAATACAACTTTTCTAACTTGTGCTGTATTAACTTGCAGTGTTTTGGTGTTAAAATTTTGTTTTTTAGCAAAATCTATAATAATTTTAGTAGGATCTCCTATAGAAAGATGTCTTAGTATTTTATCCTGGGTTTTGATATTAATTTTGTTATTGTAAAAACCAAGAGAAATAAAATTATAAATATTTCCGCTAAAAAGTGGTGTTTCTATGTTTAAAGTAGTGTTGTTTTCTTCTGTTTTTGAGTTTTTATTTCCTTGTTTTTGTGGCACGGTTACAGATACATCAAGTATAGGCGTGGCATTTGGACTTTTAGTTTTTATAAATGAGTAGGTATCATGCCAGTTAATACTTTTGTATATATCCAGAGTGGTTTGTTCTTCAGAGCCATCAAGGTTAATGTAAGTAATGGTAATATTTTTTAAAATTCTCGCATCAGAATTAAAGTTAAAATCTTGCCTTTGGAAAGGACTAAGTTTTGCAAATTCGGTATTTTTTTGTTCTATATTATTATCAAAAGGATTGTCTTTTGCATTTAAAAATACACAAGAAAGTAAAAACAATATAAAAAATTTAATTCTCATGCGAATTTTCTCCCTTAAGTCTTAAAAGTTGCAAATATTCTTTTTGAGCTTGAGCATTCTTAGCTTTTAAAGTCATTATATTTTTTTCTAAAATTTTTTGCTCTTCTTTAAGTGTTAGTAGTACATCTAGAGAAGATTTGCCAAAAAACATATTACCAAAATACATAGCAACAATAATAGCTACAAATGATAATGCAATGGTTTTGATGAGTTGACGATGAGCTTCCTTTTTTTTAGAATGCTCATCATACTCTTTTAATAAATCGCTCAGAGTTTATCTCCTAAGTACTCATCATTATCAAGTTCAATTTCTAATAAGCGATTGTATTTAGCAGTTCTTTCGCCTCTTGCTAGAGCTCCTGTTTTGATTTGTCCTGTATTAAGCGCTACTGCAAAATCAGCTATAAAAGCATCTTCGCTTTCCCCGCTTCTGTGACTCATAATACATCTGTAATTATTTCTATGAGCTAATCTTACTGTTCTCATAGTTTGAGTGATTGTTCCAATTTGATTAGGCTTAATCAATACAGCATTTGCCATATTTTTCATGATACCTTCTCTTAAAATATCTTCATTGGTTACAAACAAATCATCACCCACAAGCTGAACTTTATTGCCAAGCTTTTGAGTAAGTTTAATCCAACCTTCATAATCATCTTCAGCTAAACCATCTTCAATACTAAAAATTGGATATTTTGCACATAATTCTTCATAACGCGCGATTAAGTCTTCACTTGAGAAAACTTTACCCTCTAAATGGTATTTACCATCTTTATAAAGTTCACTACTTGCTACATCTAACGCTAGTTTGATTTTATTTTCATAGCCTGCTTTTTTAATACAAGTCATTAAAAGATCAAGAGGTTCTGTATTATTTGCTAAATTTGGTGCAAAACCACCCTCATCGCCTAAGGCAGTAGAGTGACCTAAGTTGGCTAATTCTTTTTTCAATACTGCATAAATTTCACAAACTGATCTTAATCCTTCTTTAAAGCTTGAAAAACCAAAAGGCATAATCATAAATTCTTGAAAATCTACGCTATTGTTTGCATGTGCACCACCGTTGATGATATTACACATTGGCACAGGTAATACGCTTGCATTTGCCCCACCTAAATAGCGATATAAAGGTACACCTAGTGCATTAGCAGCAGCGCGTGCTGTTGCCATAGAAATTCCTAAGGTTGCATTTGCTCCTAGGTTAGAGTAGTTTTTTGTCCCATCAAGCTCTAAAAGAGTGTTATCTAGTTGGGTTTGATTAAATGCATCAAGCCCTATAATGTTTTCAGCTATGGTGCCATTGATGTTTTCAATCGCTTTTAAAACACCTTTACCACCAAATCTTTCATCATTGTCTCTTAGTTCTAAAGCTTCTTTTTTTCCTGTACTTGCACCACTTGGAACGATAGCGCTTCCTACACTACCATCGCTTAGCATGATTTCGGCTTTAATGGTAGGGTTGCCTCTACTATCTAAAACTTCAAAAGCTCTTAAATCTTCAATAATCAACATTATTCCTCTCCTTCTTCATCGTCTTCTTTTGCACCCAAAATCATACTATCTATACCGATTGAATTTTGTATGGCTTGAGTGATTTCATCTGCAATAGCTGGGTTTTCTTTTAAAAATGCTTTGGCATTTTCTCTACCTTGACCAAGTTTAGAAGCCTTGTAAGAAAACCACGCACCGCTTTTATCAATAATATCAAGTTTTACACCATAGTCTATTAGCTCGCCCTCACGGCTTACACCCTCGCCAAACATCACATCAAATTCGGCCTGTTTAAATGGAGGAGCTACTTTATTTTTAGCCACTTTTACCTTAACACGATTTCCAATAGGCTCATCATTTTGTTTTAAAGTAGCTGTTTTTCTTACATCTAAACGAACCGAAGCATAAAATTTTAAAGCATTTCCACCAGTAGTTGTTTCAGGGGTGCCATAGCCCATCATGCCTATTTTCATACGAATTTGGTTGATGAAAATTACAGTAGTATTCATTTTATGAACGATACCGGTTAATTTTCTTAAAGCTTGGCTCATTAATCTTGCTTGAAGACCTACATGCTGATCTCCCATATCACCTTCGATTTCTGCTTTTGGAGTAAGTGCAGCAACGCTATCTACTACTATTAGATCAATGGCTCCACTTCTTGCTATGGTTTCAACGATTTCTAAGGCTTGTTCTCCAAAATCTGGTTGAGAGATGTAAAGATTTTCTGTATCAACACCTAAATTCTTTGCATATCTTACATCAAGAGCATGCTCTGCATCGATAAACGCACAAACTCCACCTTTTTTTTGACATTCTGCTATGATGTGTAAGGTAAGTGTAGTTTTACCTGAACTTTCAGGCCCATAAATTTCTATAATTCTTCCTTTTGGAACCCCGCCAATTCCTAAAGCCAAATCAAGTCCAACCGAACCTGTAGGAATAGAATCAATTTTTTCAACTTCTTTATCGCCAAGTCTTAAAATAGTACCTTTTCCAAAGGTTTTATCAAGACTTTTTAAAGCCGCATCAAGTGATTTTCTTTTATTATCATCCATACTTGTTAATCCTTTTATAATATGTTTAAAATTGTATCAAAAAGAAATTTAATATAAGTTTTTATTTTGAATTTTGCTAAAATACTTTTTTAAATTTTTCAAGGAAAAAAATGAATAAAAAAATTAGCGTAGCACACTCTCCTGATGCTGATGATATTTTTATGTATATGGCGATTAAATTTGGTTGGGTTGGAAATGCTTATGAGTATGAAAATACAGCTTTAGATATACAAACTTTAAATGAACTTGCATTAGAAAATATATACGATGTTAGTGCGATATCTTTTGCGCTTTATCCTTTAATAGCTAGTGAATATGCTTTATTAAAAACTGCTGTGAGTTTTGGCGAGGGTTATGGGCCAAAGCTTATTAAGAAAAAAGATAAAAAATTAAAGCCAAATTTTAAAGTTGCTTTAAGTGGAGCACACACTACTAATGCTTTAATCTTTCGCATAAAATACCCACAAGCTAGGATAGTTTATAAGAATTTTTTAGAGATTGAAAAGGCTGTTTTAGAAGATGAGGTTGATGCAGGAGTGCTTATACATGAGAGTATTTTAGAGTTTGATTCTAGTTTGTGTGTTGAGGCTGAACTTTGGGATATTTGGCAAGAATTAGCCAAAGATGATTTGCCTTTACCTTTGGGTGGTATGGCTCTTAGAAGATCTTTACCGCTCAGTGATGCAATAGCGGTTGAAAAAGATTTGATTAAAGCAGTAGAAGTAGCTGATCATAATAGAAAAATCTTAGCTTCTATGCTTTTAGAGCGTAATTTAATACGCGTAGATGCCCAAAAACTTGATGTGTATTTAAATTTATATGCAAATAAAAACTCTATAAATATGAATGATAAACAATACAATGCCATAGATAAGCTTTTTGAGCTTGGATTTAATCATGGATTTTATGAGAAGTTAATAAAAAGCAAAGATTATCTTATACCTAGTGAGTATGAAGAATTTAGAAATTCTTGATAGAATTTAAATTTTTAAGGAGTAAATATGGAAAGTACTTTAGTAGCCTTGGGTGTACAAACTTTTAAAATCACACTTATGCTTTCTTTACCTATGCTTTTAGCAGGGCTTATTGCAGGGCTTATTATAAGTATTTTCCAAGCTGTAACGCAAATTAACGAAGCCACGCTTTCTTTTGTGCCAAAAATTTTACTTGTTGTTGTGGTAATAGTATTTTTAATGCCTTGGATGATAAGTTCTATGATTGATTTTACAACTAATATTTTAAATCAAATTCCAAGCTTTATTAGATGATTATTGATTTTTCTAAGTATTCTTCTGTGCGTATAGGCGAGAGCTTTGAAGTACAAATACTTGAAGAGCCTTGCGAATTTGATGGTTTTTTAATAGGTGGAGCAAATAATCTTTTAATCTCTCCAAAATCCAAAAAACTAGGAATTTTAGGGAAAAGTTTTGATTATATTAAAATTTTAGAGCAAAATGAAAAAGGTATGTTTTTAGAGATAGGCTCTAGCGTGAAATCTTTTAAAATATATCATTTTGCTAAAGAAAATAACCTAAAAGGCTTTGAGTTTTTAAGAAATATCCCAGGGACTTTAGGTGGTATTTTAAAAATGAACGCAGGGTTAAAAGATGAGGATATTAGTAAAAACTTAATTAGTATTTGCACTTTTAATCAAGAAATTTTAAAACAAAATATAGCTTTTGCTTATAGGTTTAACCCTATTAAAGAAGTGATGTTTAGCGCGAAGTTTTTTTTAGAATATGGATTTGACCCAGTTAAAGATGAACTTTTAAAAAATGCAAGAAAAAATCAACCCAAAGGTGCTAGTTTTGGTTCTGTTTTTAAAAATCCCAAAAACGATCATGCAGGAAGATTGATAGAAGCAGTTAATCTTAAAGGTTTTAGTAAGAATGATGCGATGTTTAGTAATGAACATGCAAATTTTTTAATCAATAAAAAACATGCTAGTTTTGATGATGCTATGTTTTTGATAGAGCTTGCTAAGAAAAGAGTTTTTGAAGAATTTGGGATTGTTTTAGAAGAAGAAGTGGTGATTATATAGTATTTTTAATATCTTCATAAACAATTGTAGCTATTTCTTGGACTAATTCTTGATAAGATTTATTTTTATCATTTGTGCTAAATTGAGTATTGATAGTAAGGATTTTATGATCTTTTAGTTTTTTTGTTTTAGCATTAAAAAGTTTGTATTCTATGTCGGCTTTGACTTCAAAATTGGAAAAAAGCAAGAAATTTTGTTGGCTTGCTTGAATACTTTTTAAATCTAGCAAAATAATAAAATCAGCCTTTTTGAAACGATTAAATTCTAAAAACTCACTTGCACTGATGAAATTTTTATTTGTTTGCAAGATATTTTGACTATTGATATAAGTTTGATTTTCTTTTTGACTAAGCAAGGCAAAATTATTTTGCTCATTTAAAATAGCACTTAATGCTTTTAGTGTGTCTTTTGCCATGCTTTTAGCATCGATTTTTAAATTTGAAAAATAAAAATTATATTCTTTTTCATAGCTTGGCACCAAAGCTAAGGTGTTAATGTGTGAGAGTTTGTCATAATTTATATTTTGTTCAAGATTGATGATATTAAAATCATCGTTATTTTGTAATTTGATGATTTTTTTATTCGCAAAAGAGTTAGCATAAATAGCACTTAAAAAACAAAAAAATACTAAAAAAAATCTCACTAAAAACCTTTTAATTTAAATTCATTCTTAGCAAAAGCTATAAAACTTGGAAGTTTAAAATCAGAACTATTATAATCTAAAGCCTTTTTATTAAAATCATATAAAATTCCACCATTTTGTTTGACTAAAAAATCTCCCGCAGCTATATCCCAAGCTTTTGGACCACCAAAACGTGGGTAAATTCCAGCTTTTGCTTCAAGTAAATATACAAATTTCAAAGCAGATGAAACCTTAATACCTTCAAGATGATTTTGAATGAAAAAATCTTCATTGTTATCATGGTTTTTAGAGTAAAGGGCTATATTTTTAACCTTTTCGTATTGTTCTAAGCTAAGATTTAAAATTTCATTATTTTTATAAACCTTAGTATGAATATGTGCATAATAAAATGCATTATTTTCCACATCGCCTATGAGTGAAAGTATAGGGGTGTTTTTGTGGATTAATGCGATTAAAACACAATATTCTTTATCTTTTTTAGCATAAGATTTAGTGCCATCAAGAGGATCTATAAGCCAAAAATACTCTAAATTTTTTCTTTCTTCATAAGAGAGTATATTTTCTTCAGAGCATATAGCTATATCGCTTGAAGCCAAAATCTCACTAATAACTTCATTAGACTTTATATCAGCTAAACCTACTGGGGAATCATCATCTTTAAGCCACAAAGTATTTTTGTCTTTATATTCAAGTAATACTTTTGAGGCTTCCTTGCTTGCTTTTAAGGCTAATTCTAAAAGTGTGTCTAAATTTTTCATAAAAAAAGTATAGCAATTTTATATAAATACTTAGTAGAATTATTTTCTACTAAGATTATTAATAAATTTAATTAAGCTAATGGCTAAAATTGCTTCAAGTAAAGCAGTAAGCACTAATCCTGAGTATATATCTTGAGTGATGATATTGGTTTGATAAGAAAGCGTAGCTACTGCGATGAGTAAGGTTAGTGGCATAGAATGGCTTAGGCCAAATAAAAAGGTGTTTTTTAAACCAAGTATTTTTACAAAAGTCATAGCACAAAGTATTCTTAGTCCTATCATAAAGGCAGTTAGCGAAAAAGCTATGAGCAAAACTTGAGGGTTTAAAAGCATTTGGAGTTTAAAACTTGAGCCTATATAGATGAAAAATATAGGGATTAAAAAGCCATAACCAAAACTAGAAAGTTTATGCTCTAAGTCTTTTTTATGATCAAAAAAAGTAGCTATAAATGAGCCTGCTATAAAAGCTCCAAGTGCAACTTCAAGTTTAAAATAAATCATAATCGCAACTATGGCTATGAAAATTGCCATACAAAATCTTATATCTTTTTCGTTTTGATCTTGCCAAGGCATGAGTATGGTTTTAAGCTGTGGATACCACCAAAAAAGCACTTCTAAAAATTTAAATCCAAAAATACAAAGTGCTAAAAATCCTACTAAGTATAATAAATTTTGAGTGAGTGAGAAAAGATCGGCTCCTTTTCCCAAAAATGCTGCAGCTATGGTAAGCAAAACTATGCTTACAACTTCAGCTAAAGTGGCTACTACCATAGATACATTAAGCCACTCACAGTTTTTGCCAAAGTCTCTATAAAGCGTTGAGAGCAAACCCACACTCATAACAGGTATAATAATGACAAAAATATAAGAAATATCTATACTTTCAACCGCTAAAATACTAAAAGCATATAAAAGTATAATGTAAATAAAAGCTTTATTAAGTAAGCTTCTTTCAGTGTTTAAAAAGGTTTTAAGGTTAATCTCCATACCCGCAATAAACATAAGATAATAAAATCCCGCATTAGCTAAAAGTTTAAAATTCTCACTTTCTCCTATGAAACCCAAAAATCCTATAAAAGAACCAAGCATGATTTCAGTGGCTGAAAGTGGGAGTTTTAAAAATTTAGCAATATAAGGTGAAGTTAGCAAACATCCTGCTACGACTAATAAAATTTTTAAATCCGTAGCAGCTTGAGCATCAATGGCATGAGCTAGCAAAGCTAAATCCCATTTGTTTTAGTTTTTGTATGTCTTTGCTAGGTTCTTCGCCTTTAGTTGTAAGATAATCACCCACTACTATAGCACTAGCTCCTGCGTCAAAAATTTCATATTGTCTTTCTTTTAACACTACCTCTCTACCACCTGCTACCATGATATGTGTATTTGGTAAGTCTTTTTTAGTGTCTTTGATGATATTTAACGCCTCATCAGGATCAAGCAAAGCTTGTTTAAGTTTTAAATTTTCATTTGGTATGAAAAAATTAATAGGCGAAGAAAAAGGATCAAGCTCTTTTAAACTTGCTCTAAAACTTTTTCTATCAGCTTCGCTTTCTCCAAGACCATAAATTCCACCACAGCAAAGCATTAAACCTGCTTCTTTAGCATAAAGATTAGTTTGAAATCTTTGCTCCCAAGTATGCGTAGAGCAAATGTTTGGGAAAAATTCTTTGGAAGTTTCTAGATTATGATTATAAGAAAAAATTCCTGCTTTTTTTAATTCTTTGAGTTGTTCTAAATTTGCTATGCCATTGCAAGCTATGAGTAAAAGTCCTTTTACTTCTTTTTGCACCGCATGAGCTACCTTGCATACATATTCAAGTTTTTCATCATCAAGCCCAGCTCCTGCTGTGACCAAACAAAAACCTAAAGCCTCATTTTTCTTAGCCATTTTTGCTTCTAAAACAATTTGGTTTATATCTTTTCTTTTGTATTTGTTGATATTTGTTTTTACATGAGCACTTTGGGTGCAGTACTTGCAGTCCTCCCCGCACCCTCCACTTGCTATATTAGATATAGCACAAAGCATGATTTGCATTATATTTCCTTTTTGATTTTGCATTTTAAGCACTCTAAAAATGTGCCTTTTTTAAGCTCTTTGATGATCAAAGTTTCACCGCACTCGCTACATTTTTCTTCACTTGGTTTGTATTTGCTTATATAGTTACATTTTGGATAAGCACTACAGCCATAAAATTTACCACGCTTAGAAAAACGCTCCACAATCTCGCCTTCTTGACAGCTTGGGCATTTTACACCTATGGTGTTGAGTTTTTTCTCACTTTTTTCTTCATTTTGTGTTTCTTGTTTTAAATTTCTTGAGTATTTGCATTTTGGAAAATTTAAACAAGCTATAAATTCTCCATATCTTCCTTTTCTTATAGCAAGCTCACCACCACAATCAGGGCATGTTTCATCTAATTTTGTAAAAGTTTTTTGACTTTTTATATTTTTTTTACCCTCATCGATTTTTCTCATAAAAGGAAAATAAAACTCTCTTAAAACTTCTTGCCAGTCCATTTTGCCTTCTGCTATGATGTCAAGTTTATCTTCCATTTTAGAAGTAAAATCACTATCTACTATATCGCTAAAGTTTTGCTCTAAAACTTCTGTTACAACAAAGGCTATTTCATTAGGTATGATTTGTTTTTTATCTATATGCACATATTCTCTTGCACTAAGTAAAGAGATGGTTGGAGCATAAGTTGAAGGGCGTCCTATACCAAGATTTTCTAGCTTTTTAACAAGCCCAGCTTCAGAGTATCTTGAAGGTGGCTCGGTAAAATGTGAGTTTAATTCTATATTTTGGATGTTTAATGTATCTTCTAACTTTAAATTAGGTAAAATTTTATCTTTATCCATATCTCCATATACTTTATAATGCCCATCAAATAAAATTTTTCTACCGCTTATTTTAAAACTTGCTTCATTTGATTTTGCATAGACATTTTGAGTTTGAGATATAGCAGGATTCATTTGTGAAGCTAGGAAACGATTGTATATTAAAGTATATAATCTTGCTTCATCTTTTTCTAAAAACTCACTTGCAAGTTTTGGAGTAAAACTAAGATTGGTCGGTCTTATAGCCTCATGTGCTTCTTGGGCACCTTTGCTTTTAGTGGTGTAAATATTTGTTTTGCTTGGCAAGTACTCTTTGCCAAAATCACTTTTAATGAGTTTTCTTACTTCTTCTAAGGCTTCTTTTGCGATATTTAAGCTATCAGTTCTCATATAAGTGATCACACCCATAATGCCTTGATGGGTTTTTACGCCCTCATAAAGTTTTTGAGCAATCATCATGGTTTTTTTAGGGTTAAAACCTAGGCGATTGCTCGCACTTTGTTGCAAAGTTGAGGTCATAAAAGGTGCTTGTGGGGCTATTTTTCTATCTTTACTTTCTATGTCTTTTATTTTAAAGTTAGCATTTTTACAAGCTTCAAAGATAAGTTTGGCTCTATCTTCATTAGTTAGACTTAGTTTTTCTATCTTTTGGTTTTGAAACTCAACTAATTCAGCTTGTAAGTCTTTTTCAAAAATCATATCTACACTAAAATATTTCAAAGGAACAAAAGCTTTAATTTCTCTTTCTCTATCGACGATGATTTTTAAAGCTGCGCTTTGTACACGCCCTGCGCTTAAGCCTTTTTGAATTTTTTGATTGAGTAAAGGGCTTAGTTTATAACCTACTATGCGATCAAGTAAGCGTCTAGTTTGTTGAGCGTTGACGCTATTTATATTTAAAGATCTTGGGTTTTTTAAAGCATTTTCTATGGCACTTTTAGTGATCTCATGAAAAACTATGCGTGGCAGGGAATTTTCATCTTTATTGATAGCCTTAGCTATATGATAAGCTATGGCTTCACCCTCGCGGTCCTCATCGGTTGCAAGATAGATGATTTTAGCTTTTTTAGCCTTTTCTTTGAGTTCTTTTACTAAGCTTGAATGATCGTTTGAAATTCTATATTCAGGTTTAAAATTTTCATCTTCTATTTTTATACCAAAGCTAGTTTTAGGTAGATCTCTAATGTGGCCTTTAGAGGCTATCACTTCATAGTCTTTACCTAGAAAATTACCTATGGTTTTAGCTTTAGCAGGTGATTCTACTATGATTAAATTTTTCATTATTTTCCTTGTGAGGATTAAAATTAGTAAAAGTGTATAAAAAAAAGTTAAATTTTTTGCTTAGATGGGTTTTTAAATAAAATATAATTAATGTTATAATTTTCTGTAATTTAATTTCATAGGATAGACAATGTTTTTGCAAAAAAATTTACAAGCTTTAGAATTTACCAACAAACCCTTGCAAGAAAAAATTTTATCTTTAAAAGAAGACTTTATCGACATCTTTCCAAGTCAAACACCCTTTGTGCCTTCAAAAGATGACTTAATAAAACCTAATATATTTTTTTGTGGTATAGGAGATGGGCTTTTTTTAAAAAAACTTATTAATAAACATATTTTTATTTTCGATAAAGCTGAATTTTTTGCTAATGTTTTAAGTAAGATGGATTTAAGCCAAGAACTTTCAAGTGGAAAAATATATCTTTGCGATGTAGAAGAGAAAAGGTTGGAAGAATATCTTTTTTTACTTTTTTCACAAAAAGATTGTTTTGAATATTTAGGGCTTTTTAAGCTTTTGCCTTATAGTGAATTTTATGATCAAAACTCTATGTTTGATTTTGTGTATCAAAAGTGCTTAGATGTTGTTTTCAGATTAAGTCATACTACGGATAAAAATTTTTCTTTAAATAATAAAATGTTAAAGAATTTTTTATTTAATTTACCATCTGTTTTGCAAAATATCCCTTTTCAAAGATTTATTTATGAAAATAAAGGAAAAAACAAAAGTGTTGTTGTGGTGTGTGCAGGACCTTCTTTGAATAAACAACTAGAACTTTTAAAAGCTTACCAAGATGATTATGTGATATTTGCTTTGGATGCTACTTACAAAACTTTGCTTAAGAATGAAATTTATCCTGATTTTGTTTTCTCTATAGATGTTCAAGAAAAATGCAAATGTTTTTATGAAAATTTACCTTTTAATCCTAAAGAACCTATTTATATCCTAAGTTGTTCTATAGATAAAGTTTTGGTAGAAATTTTAAATTTTAAAAAAAATATTTTTATTTTAGACTACTTAGACTATCAGCAAAAATTTAATTTAAATGATTTTGGTTATTTAGATATTGGTATAAATGTAGCTCATTTTGCTTATAATTTTGCTATAGCTTTGGGGTTTATTAACGTTATTATAATAGGGCAAGATTTGGCTTTTAGTGAAGATGGAAGTTCACATGCAGATGCAGATGTTTTTAGTTTTGGTAATATTGAAGCCATGGAAAATAATAGAAAAAAATTAAAAGTGCTAGCTTATAATAAACAAGGTTTTGTTAAAACTCATGTAGGATGGGATGAGTTTAGAAAGCGTTTAGAGGTTTTATTTCTTTCAAATCCCCAAGTAAGTTTTTACAACGCAACCGAAGGAGGTGCTTTTATAGACTATACTATAGAAAAGCCTTTTAAAGAGGTGTTGGAATTACTAAAAGATGTTAAAAAAGATTATATTTTGCCTAACATTTTAAGTTTTAATAGGCAGAAAAAAATATTATTAAAATCACTGGAGCTTTTACAAAAAGATTATTTTGAGTTAAATGCTTTATATGAAGATGCGCAAAAAATCTTAAATGTTTTGAAACAAAATAAAACCCAAAATCATCTTTATGAAAATTTTATGGATTTTATGGATGTTGTTTTGAAATTTAATACAATGATTGATGAAAGTAAAATTTTACAAAGTTTTATGTATAAGCCATTATTTTACCATAGAGGTCTTTTTAATATTTGCCTATATGAAGATCCTCAAAATGCTTTATTAAGATATATAGATTTTCTAGAAATATTTTTAGAATTTACAGCATTAAGTCTAGCAAGTATGGAAAATTCTATAAATGAATACAAAAATATCTTAAAAGTATAAAATTTTTTTCTTTATTTTCGATATAGTCTAAACAACTGCATGGAAGCGGTTGAATTTATTTAAAAGGATTTAAAATGGGATTTCGTATAAATACTAACGTGGCATCTTTAAATGCTCAAAACAATGCAAATTTAAACTCAAGAGCATTGGATAGCTCTTTGTCTAGACTTAGTTCAGGTCTTAGAATCAACTCCGCAGCAGACGATGCTTCTGGGATGGCTATTGCAGATAGCTTAAGATCTCAAGCTAATACTTTAGGTCAGGCTATTAACAATGGTAATGATGCTTTAGGTATTTTACAAACAGCTGATAAAGCTATGGATGAGCAACTTAAAATCTTAGATACTATCAAAGTAAAAGCAACTCAAGCTGCTCAAGATGGACAAAGCACTAAAACAAGAAACATGCTTCAAGCTGATATTAACCGTTTGATGGAAGAGCTTGATAATATCGCAAATACAACCTCTTTTAACGGTAAACAACTTTTAAGTGGTGGTTTTACTAATCAAAGCTTCCAAATTGGTGCTCAATCAAATCAAACCATACAAGCTAGCATAGGCGCAACCCAATCAAGTAAAATCGGTGTTACTAGATTTGAAACAGGTTCTATGTCTCATAGTAGTGGTGTAGCTCAACTTACTATTAAAAACTATAATGGTATAGATGATTTTAAATTCCAACCTGTAGTGATTTCATCTTCAGTAGGTACTGGTATAGGTGCTTTGGCTGAAGAGATTAATAGAGTAGCAGATATCACAGGTGTTAGAGCTAATTTCTTGGTTCAAACCACTGGGGCTGGTTCTATCAAAGCTGATAAAACCTCACAAGATTTTTCTATCAATGGTGTAAAAATCGGTGAAGTTGAGTATAAAGATGGCGATGAAAATGGAGCTTTGATTTCAGCTATTAACTCAGTAAAAGATACCACAGGTGTTGAAGCTTCTAAAGATGCTAATGGTAGATTAGTACTTAACTCAAGAGATGGTAGAGGCATAGAAATCACTGGTAATATAGGAGTTGGTTCTGGTATTTTAAAAGATGATTATAAAAATTATGGTCGTTTATCATTAGTTAAAAATGATGGTAAAGATATCTTAATATCAGGAACTGGACTTAGTGCTATAGGTATGGGTGCAGCTGATATGATTTCTCAAGCTTCTGTATCGCTAAGAGAATCAAAAGGAAATATCGACACTAATGTGGCTGATGCTATGGGCTTTAATGCCTATAAAGGTGGTGGTAAAATGATAGTTACCTTTGCAAGCCTTGAAGCTTTTATGTCTTCAGCTGGTAGTGGTATGAGTGCTGGTTCAGGATTTTCTGTAAATAGCGGTAAAGATATGTCAAAGGTATATGAAGGTAATTTAGCTTTTGTAACAGCATTCTCTGTAGCCTTTGGTTTTAGTGTAGGTAATAATGATGGTGCAACCCAATTTGCAAATTTTAATCATAGCGCTGCTACGTTGCAAGATATAGCTGCTAAAGATCAACAAGCAGGTGTAACTACACTTAAAGGTGCAATGGCTGTAATGGATATAGCTGAAACTGCTATTACTAACCTAGATTCTATTAGAGCTGATCTTGGTGCGGTGCAAAATCAAATCACAGCTACACTTAATAACATCAGTGTAACTCAAGTAAATATCAAATCAGCTGAATCAAACATCAGAGATGTAGACTTTGCTGCAGAAAGTGCAAACTTTGCTAAATATAACATTCTAGCTCAAAGTGGATCTTATGCTATGAGTCAGGCTAATGCTGTACAACAAAATGTAATGAGATTATTACAATAGTAAAGAAATCCAAAACACCTTGAGTACTCAAGGTGTTTTTCTCACACTTTTATTTTATATCCCATTTACTTTCTTATATTTGGAACACTTATTGCTTTATAAAAATTAAGCAATATTTTGAAAGGATTTAAAATGGGTTTTAGAATAAACACCAACATAGGTGCAATGAATGCACACGCAAACTCAACTATAACAGCAAGAGAATTAGACAAGTCTTTATCTAGACTTAGTTCAGGTCTTAGAATCAACTCTGCAGCAGATGATGCTTCTGGGATGGCTATTGCAGATAGCTTAAGATCTCAAGCTGCAACTTTGGGTCAAGCTATTAACAATGGTAATGATGCTATAGGTATTTTACAAACAGCTGATAAAGCTATGGATGAGCAACTTAAAATCTTAGATACTATCAAAGTAAAAGCAACTCAAGCTGCTCAAGATGGACAAAGCACTAAAACAAGAAATATGCTTCAAGCTGATATTAACCGTTTGATGGAAGAGCTTGATAATATCGCAAACACTACAGCATTTAACGGCAAACAACTTTTAAGTGGAAATTTTACTAATCAAGAATTTCAAATTGGCGCTCAGTCAAATCAAACTGTAAAAGCAAGCATAGGTCCAACACAATCAAGTAAAATCGGTGTTACTAGATTTGAAACAGGTTCTATGTCTCATAGTAGTGGTGTAGCTCAACTTACTATTAAAAACTATAATGGTGTAGATGATTTTAAATTCCAACCTGTAGTGATTTCATCTTCAGTAGGTACTGGTATAGGTGCTTTGGCTGAAGAGATTAATAGAGTAGCAGATGTAACTGGTGTTAGAGCTAATTTTATAGTAGAAACCACCGGAGCTGGTCCTATAAAAGCAGGGGTAACAAGTGATGATTTTGCTATTAATGGGGTTAAAATAGGTAGGATAGAATATCAAGATAGTGATCAAAATGGAGCTTTAGTAGCTGCTATAAACTCAGTAAAAGATAGCACAGGTGTTGAAGCTTCAAGAGATGCTAATGGTAGATTAGTGCTTAATTCAAGAGATGGTAGAGGCATAGAAATCACTGGAGATATGGGTCCTGGAGCAGGTATTTTAAAAGATGATTATAAAAACTTTGGTCGTTTATCATTAGTTAAAAATGATGGTAAAGATATCTTAATATCAGGAAGTGGACTTAGTGCTATAGGTATGGGTCCAGCAGATATGATTTCTCAAGCTTCTGTATCGCTAAGAGAATCAAAAGGGAGAATAGATTCTCAAATGGCTGATGCTATGGGCTTTAATGCCTATAAAGGTGGTGGTAAAATGATAGTTACCTTTGCAAGCCTTGAAGCTTTTATGTCTTCAGCTGGTAGTGGTATGAGTGCTGGTTCAGGATTTTCTGTAAATAGCGGTAAAGATATGTCAAAGGTATATGAAGGTAATTTAGCTTTTGTAACAGCATTCTCTGTAGCCTTTGGTTTTAGTGTAGGTAATAATGATGGTGCAACCCAATTTGCAAATCTAGCAGTATCAATAGCCGGAAATGATCAAACTCCAGGTGTTACTACACTCAAAGGCGCAATGGCTATGATGGATATAGTTGAAACTGCCACGGCAAACCTTGATGCTATTAGGGCTGACATCGGTGCAGTGCAAAATCAAATCACAGCTACACTTAATAACATCAGTGTAACTCAAGTAAATATCAAATCAGCTGAATCAAACATCAGAGATGTAGACTTTGCTGCAGAAAGTGCAAACTTTTCTAAGTATAACATTCTAGCTCAAAGTGGATCTTATGCTATGAGTCAGGCTAATGCTGTACAACAAAATGTTCTAAAACTTTTACAATAAATCCAAAGTGGGTAAAAACCCACTTTATATTAATTTTCTTTTTTCTAAGATATCTTGTAAAGGCATGATAGCAATTTTTAAAGCTTTTTCTTGTACCAAAGTTAATTCTGCTATATCTTCAAGCCAAGTTTTATGCGCTAATATCCAAGCTGTAAGTTTATTTTGTTTATCACTATCATTGTGTATAGGAGAGACATAAATTTTAGAAATAGTGCTTTCTAAGTGAAATAAAGAAGGAGAGATAACTTCTCTTAAAAAAATGTATTTTTGGCTTTCTAGTGTTGTTTTAAGAGTGTCTATTTGATCGCTTAATTCTTGAGGTGTATAGCGGATTTTACTTTGGTTGTTTAGTGCTTTATGTAATCTTTTACATTCTTTAAAAAATTTATCACTTGCTTTGATATATTGTTTGATTTTGTTATAAGCTTGTAACATCAATTCATTGCTATCTTTACGTTTTAGTTTTTGCAGTTTTGGAAAAGGTTTTTTGATTTTATCTGTAAGTAAGGTCTCGCAGAGTTCTTTAAAAGGCTTTTCTATGGTTCCTTCTATCCTTGCTCCGCCTTCTGTGGCATTGTAAATTTTTATTTTTGCTTGCTTATGAAATAAGTTTTCGAAAATTTGCTTAAATAAAACCCAAATTTCTGAACTTTGCACATAACCTTTTCCACCATAGGCTAAAATTTCATATTTACCATGGTCACGCTCAAAGTCTCCTTCATGGTAACTTTCATGTAAAAAGCCATCACTGTGTGTTTTACCTTCATTGGTGTAAGCTAAGTCTTGTCCTATTAAAATGATATTTTTATGTCCCAATAGTTGGGCTAACTCGAAATTTAAGTGAGCAACACTCATGCCCCCACTAACATAACCAAAATCATGTAAACCTACAGAATAAGCAAATGGTAAGGATCTTGAAACTAAAATGTATTTTCTATTATTTTTTTCTAAAAAACTAATGCTATCTCTATATGCTAATGAGGCTAAAATAAAAATTATATCTTTATCAAAATCTCCAAAATCATTATCAAAACATTTAGCTACTATATCATCTCTTTCAAGCATACAAACATAATCAGGCTTGATACCGGCTTTTGCTAGGATGGGATAAGCACTATCAGCACAAAAGATAGTTGCATTATTTGCATATTTTTTAAGTAAAGGAAGTTGCTTTTGCAGAGATGGTCCAGTTGCTACTAATATAGCATTTTTACTTTTATTAGCTCTTTTTTGTTTTAATTCCTTAAAACTTGGATGTGTTAGTATTTTGGGTAAATTTAAAACAAATTGCTCTACTCCTTGCATGGCATCTATTGGATCATTTCCTTGCTTTAAAGCTATGCTTTTAATTACTTTAGAATTTAAGGTGTTAATGTATTGAATTTCTTTTTTTTGATCTTCATAAAAATGTGAATGAATATGTAGATCATAGGTTCTTAGAAATAAACCTAATAAGCTACATGTTAAATCCGCTTTAACATAATTTACTTCCTTGGTATGAACGATAATCAATCTTCCTTCTGAAAGTTCTTTAGAAAAATCAATCATATTAAAGGCTAAAAATATTAGCTCTATATCTTTTTCGTAGACAATAACTTTCTCGTGAGTTTTGTTCGATAGTAAATTTTTATAAAAAATTCCATTACCTAAACCATAAAAAAATAACACAGGGTATCTTAGGTATTTTTTATTGAAAATTTCTATTTTTTCTTGTAATTCTTTTAGAGGGTCTTTGTATATATTTTTCAAATTCTTATAACAAATATTACAGTTTAGAGGATCTTTATCAAAAACATAAATATAATCTTTTATTTCTTTTATTCTGCTCAATTTTCTTTTTAAACTTTGAAAATCATTTCCTTTTAAAGCTTTGATATTTTTTTTAAAAATTTCTGTTTTCATATTACCCTTTCGTTTAAGATAAAATCGACATTTTTCAATTTAAATTAAAATATAATATTGCACATTTGACTTAGAAAGTAAAAATCAAAATCCATTAAAATTATTTATTATTAATATTTTTTCTAATGGTGTCACTATATTTTTCTAGATATAAAATAATTTCTTCAAAAAAATCGATTTGTTGAGCTAAGAAAAATTCTAAATCTTTAACTTTTGAAACTTTGTATTTTAAAACTTCACATTCATTTTGAAAATATCTAGCTTGCACAATATCTGAAAAAAAATCACTTTTTGGTAGCTTTAATCTCAGTTTTTCTAGTTTTTCTAAGTTTTTTTCTTTAATAGCTTTTTTACATTCATTGATAAATATTTGACATTGCTTTGTTTGTTTGATAAGTCTTTCTTTGCATTGTTTGATTTTTTTTTGAGGATTTTTTGGTTTTATCAATGTGATGTTTTTGTTAATTTTCTCTCTTAATATTTCTTCGCAAACTTCTTTAAAAGGTTTTTCTATGGTTCCTTCTATCCTAGCTCCACCTTCTGTAGCATTGTATGTTTTTATATTTAGGATGTTTTTTGCAAGAGCAATATCTTTTTCAAAGTTTTTTAAAAATAAATACCAAGTAAGTTGCGTTTTCACCTTTCCGTTGCCACCATAAGCAGTGATTTCTTTGTAAATTACTTCCTTATCTCCTTGATCACCATATAGATGCTCTTTCGGGTGTGATTTACCATCATCACTATAAGCTAAATCTTGGCCTATTAAAATGATATTCTCAAATCTTAAAGCACCAGCTAATTCATAAGCCATATTGGCTACACTCATGCCATTCCCTAAAAAACCATATTCATTTAAGCCGAGTTTGCTTTCAAAAAATAAAGGTCTTAAAGTAAGTATATAATTTCTATTATTTTTTTCTAAATACTCTATGGTTTTGGGATGAGTTAAAGAAGCAATGATAAATAATATATCTTTATCAAAATTTCCAAAATCATTATTAAAAAATTCACTTGTAAGATCTACTCTTTCTAAAGAACATACATAATCTGGTTTAATTCCTTCTTTTGCTAATATTATATAGGAACTATCAGCGCTAAAAATTACAGCATTTTCTTGATATTTTTTTAAAAGAGGTAGTTGTTTTATTAAAGATGGACCTGTTGAAACTATTATAGCATTCTTTGTTTTTGCTTTTCTGTCTTTTATTAGACTTTTTAAAGGAGCATGAGTGATGATTTTTTCAAGATTGATAGTATTGTGTTCTATTCCAATTAAAGCGTCTTTTGGGTCATTACCTCGAGCAAGCATAAGTGTTTTGATTGTATTTAGCATAGTTTGCATTATATTTTGGGCATTAGATGAGTAAAAATTGGTATAAAACTCATTGTAAAAGTGAAAATTAAAAATTTTTAATGTATGTTTGATATTGGGATAATCAAATAAAACTTTGATTTGAGCGGTGTTGATATTTGGTGTAAAAAATAAAATTAATTTTTCTTTTCTAAGAAGTGTTGAAAAATCAATCAAATGAAAGGCTAGATATAAAATTTCTAACTCATCCTCAAAGATTACGATGTGCTTTAAGTGTTGATTTTTTAAAAGTTCTAAGAAAAATTTCCCATCACCAAAGCCGTAAAAAAACAATACTGGATACAACTCAAATTTTTCAAAGTCAAAAGAGTGATTTTCATCCAAGAATACTTGATTGCATGTATCAAAAATTTTATTCTCTATAAGTTGAAATCTTTGAGTATCAGATAGTTTTCTTAGTTCATAAGCTAATATTTGATCAACTTCAAAAAGAGCTTGGGTGTTTTTTAAAAATAATTCTTTATTCATTATAAAATCCAAATTTTTGTTTTATTATAGCAAAAAGTATGGTTTAATTAATAAAATACCTGAAATTGTACATTTGAGATTTATATGAGCCATAAACAGTGTTTAATTTAATTGTAAATGTTGCTTCTTTAACGCTTGTCCAAATTCTATATCACAACTTGCTTTTTTACCAAGTATGATAGGTAAAAATTTAGGATGTAAGCCCAGGCTTGGTCTTATGCTTTTTACATTATCTTGTGTAAAAATTTCACCTTTTTTTATATCTTTACTCGCATATAAGCTTCTTGCAAAATGACGATTTTTTAAGGTTTTATCATCTATTATTAAGCTAGATTTACCTAGTGCTTGCTCGCTCAAGCGTACCATGGAGCACATTTGCTTAAATTCGTCAAAATCAAGACTAAATTTAGCATCAGCACTATTTAAGCTTTTATCTAATATAAAATGTTTTTCTATGACTTTTGCTCCAAGAGCTACTGCTAAAGTAGGTGCTAAAAAACCCTCACTATGATCGCTTAAGCCTACTATGGTTTTAAATTTTTCTTGTAAAGTTTTGATGGCGTTTAGATTTAAATCACAAATTTGCGAAGGATAAGCCGAAGTGCATTTAAGCAAAATTAGATTTGGGTTGTTTTCTTCTTGGAAAATTTTAACAACCATTTCAAGCTCTTCTTCATAAGCTATACCTGTAGAAACCAAAGTAGGTTTGTTTTCTTTTGCCACATAACGCACAAAATCATAATCATTTGCCTCAAAAGAAGCGATTTTATAAGTTGGGGGATTAAATTGTTTTAAAAAATTCACATCCTCTTTAGAGAAAGGACTAGAAAAGCATATTAGCCCTTCGTTTTTGGCGCATTCAAAAAGTTTTTCATGCCACTCATAAGGCGTTTTAGCTTCTTCGTATAATTCGTATAGTTTACGTCCATGCCACAAACCACCTTCGATAATAAAATCTTTTTTATTTGAATTTAGTGTTAAGCTATCTGGGGTGTAGGTTTGAATTTTTATAGCATCAGCCCCTGCTTTTTTAGCTGCTTGTATGGTTTTTAAGGCCACTTCAAGGCTGTTTGCATGGTTGGCTGAAAGCTCGGCAATGATAAAAACTTTTTCATCTAAATTAAAATTTTCTATAAACATTAAAAGCCTTTTAGCAAATCAAAATTATAGTATTTTATATTTTAATTATTAATTATGATTAAAGGTTTATTTAGTAAAATAAATTTATTATAAGTTTATTAAGGAAAAGCTATGACTAAAACACTTGAGTATTCGATTTATCATTTTTTTGAGCATATTTTAAAATTAAAAATTTCACAAAAAAGCGTGATTAGAGGCGAGCTTTATGGGGCTTCTATACCTTTGTATTTTAAAGATGAGGAATATAGTTTTTATTTGTTTTTTCAAAAACAAGCTTTAAATGAAATTGCACAATTTTTATTGCATGAAGAATTAAAAGAAGATGGATTGGCAGATTTAGTTAAAGAAGTGGCCAATCAAATCATAGGCTATGCTAAAAAGCTACTTAATGATACTAATGGAAAAGATGAGTATCGTTTAGGTGTTCCTGAGTATTTAGGGCGTATTGATGGATTTTCAAAAATTAAACTCAAAGAAAAATTTACTTATGAAGTAAAAAATGCTTCCTTTAGAATAGGTTATAAAAAAATATGATAGAAGATCATTTAGGATTATTACAATCTTATGAAGATATTTTAGACATTAGTGTTGATTTTGTTAGTGAGCTTGGCACGACTAATATGAGTGTGAGAGAACTCTTAAAGCTAGAAGTTGGTTCTGTGATAGATCTTGAAAAGCCAGCAGGCGAAAGTGTGGAGCTTTACTTGAATAAAAGAATTTTTGGTAAAGGTGAGGTGATGGTGTATGAAAAAAACCTTGCCATAAGAATTAATGAGATTTTAGATTCTAAATCAGTATTGCAGTATTTTAAAAAAGAATTGCAATGAGATTTATTTGGATTTTACTACTTGCTTTACCTCTTTTTGGGGCAAAAATTCTTGATTATAATATCTATCCTAGAGAAGATAGGGTGGATATTACTTTTTCATTTGATATTCCTTATAAAGAAGGCATTAGTCAAAAGAGAAAAGGTGATATTATTATTTTTACACTAAATGCTCAAAGTATTAAAGAAGAAGATAAGACGTTAAATTCTAGCATTATTAAAAAAATAAAAATTTTTTCAGAAGGTAAAAAAACTTTTATAGCCTTAAGTGTTGGCGATAAGATACAAATTAATGCAGATACGATTGGTGAATATGGATTAAGACTACGCGCTCAAAAAGAAGGTATGAATTTAGCAACTAAAAATAGCTTAGAAGAAAAAAATGAGGAGATAAAAATGCAAGAGTATGATTTTACAAATTATATTTTAGTTGTAAGTGTTTTGATACTTTTGCTTGTTGGACTTTGGTTTTTAAAAATGTATTTAAGACAAAAACATCCTTTAGATAGAAATTTTACTTTGATTTTTCAAAGACCACTTGATAGACATAATCAACTTGTAGTTTTTGAGCATGGCTTAAAACGCTATACTATGATCATAGGAAATTCTAATGTGGTATTAGAAACAAGTGAAGCTATGATGAAAAATGAGGAACAAAACAAAACATCCCAAAAACCAAAAGAAAAAGACTTTGATTCTTATTTTGAAGAAAATAAACAAAGATTGCAAAATTTACTTTTAAAACAAAATGCTTAATTAGATTGATTAAAAGCTAAAACAATAAGTTTTGGCTTTGAAATTTTTTTGATTTCTTCTCTTGAAAAATAAATTTGTTTTTTTGTTGAATAAATATATAAGGTATGATTTTTTAATGTAAAATCAAGATTTTCATCACTATCTTTAGCAAGTTTTTTTGCTAGTGCTAGAATAAAATTAAGCCAAGCTAATATATGGTTATTTGGTAATAATTCTTTAACATGTTCTATAGCAAGGGGATTTATTTTTTTACCATTGGCTTTTAAAAGAGTTGCAATAAGCAAAATTTCTTTGTGTGAAAAGCCAAAGTTTAAGCCACTCATTGCCATATAGGCGCTATGTTCATTAGCAAAATAAAAATTAATTTTTTCACCTATATGGGCTAATTTAGCAGCGCTTAAAAGATCTTTTTTAAAATCTAAACTTATTTTGTGAATAGGTAAAAGCACATCAAATAATTTACTTGCAAAATAAGCACTTTTATCTTTATAATCAACACCAAAGCGATCTTGTAAGGATTTTAAACTTGGGTTGAAATTTGGCGGAAATTTGGCATTAAATTGCGAAAAGTCATTAGTGTCGTTTTTTATTTTGGCGTATTTTTGAAAAAGATTAGATAAAAATACGCCTTCTCTGACACCTACTGCTGAAGTGATGATATTTTTAGCTTTGAGTTTTTTAGCTAAGGCTAAAAATATGACACAACCTTCTTTTATAGTATCAAAACGATCTTTTTTGATATCAAAATCTATTAAATTTTTTGCATTTTGAATTTTTTCTATATAATTTTTTTCTCTTTCAAAGCTGTAGCTGAAATTATGGATTATTTTTAAAGGATAGGAATTTTTTTTCATTATAGAATTTGATAATGCTCTTAAGCTTCCACCTATGGCAATAATATTTTCGCTTTGAAAATGTTTTGGAACTTGTATTAGAGCTTCTTGTATGAATTGATCTAGAGCGTTTAATCTTTTAGTATCATAAAAAATCTCTTTTAATCTTACGGTTCCTAGATCAAGCGAAATACAATCTATAATTTTACCTTCTTTAATCAAGCAAAGCTCGGTTGATCCTCCACCTATGTCTATGGTGGTGGCATTTTGAATATTTGATAGTAAATTTAACGCAGCAAGACCACCTAAAAATGATTCTGTTTTACCATTAATGCATTTTATGTTTAAACCCACATTTTTTGATATTCTAGTAATAAATTCTTTTGCATTAGGCGCATCTCTTAGCGCAGAAGTTCCAACGGCAATAATTTTCCTACATTTTTCTTTTACAGCTTTTTCTTTAAAATAAGCTAGTGCCTTCTCGGCCTTAAACATGGCTTCTTCTTGGAGGATTTTGTTGTTATTATAAGCATTTTCTCCAAGTCTTACTTTCTTTTTGTGTTCACTGCAAATAAAAAAACCATATCTTGAGGTTCTTTCAAAAACAACCATACGAACGGAGTTAGAGCCAAGATCAATTACTGCTGTTTTTTTAGCCATTAAATATCTTTATTTTTATGTTTTAAGCGAAGCTCATCAATACTTTCTACATTATCAGGATCAGGTATGATACAATCTACTGGACAGGCCACTATACAGGCTGGTTCTGAAAATTCATTCACACATTCAGTACATAAATCAGGATCTATGACATAGATTGGATCATTATCATAAATTGCTTCATCTGGACATTCTTCTCTGCATGCATCACAGGATATACATTCTCTAGTGATTAAAAGTGACATACTTTTCCTTTTATTGATAATAAAGCAAACTTATACTATATAAAAACTTATAGCTAATTTAAAAAGAGATAAAAATATTTAATTTTTAGAATGATCAAATCATTCTAAAAATTTTTTAGTTAGTTTTTTTAGGAAAACAAAAGCGATATCCTCTGCGGCGCACAGTTTCTATAGTGGAAATATTAAGAGGTTTATCCATTTTTTGTCTTATTTGATTGATTGCAACTTCTATAACATTTGGAGTTACAAGTTCAGGTTCTTCCCAAATAGCATCTAAAAGTTGTTCTTTTGATACGATTTGATCAGAGTGTCTAGCAAGGTGAGTTAAAACTTCAAAAGGCTTTCCTTTTAACTCTATGTCTTTTCCTTGATAAGTGATTTTTTCTTCATCAGGATCAATCACTAAATCATCAATCTTAATCACATTTGTCCCGCCAAATCTAAGTCTAGCTTCGATTCTTGCCATTAAAATTTCAAAATCCAAAGGTTTTTTTATATAATCATCTGCTCCAGCTTTTAAAGCTTTGATTTCATTTTCTTTGTCTGCTTTTGTACACATTGTTACTATAGCAGTTCTTGGAGATTTTTGTTTGATAGCATTGATCAAATCGCTTGCATCATTATTGCCTATAGTCCAATTTGATAATACTAAATCATAATGTCTAATACCTATAAAATACTCAGCGTCTTTAAAATTTTCTGAAGTGTCGCTTTGATAGCCAAACTCATTTAAAGTGTTTGATAAAGTTTTATTAAGCGATGCTTCATCTTCTACAACTAAAATACGCATTTTATTCCTTTGAAGATAGTTTTAGTGCAAAAGTATAACACAAATTAAGCAAATGTTCAAAATTCTTTAAAAAATTTTTAATATTTTTTGCTTAAACTAGCTCCAACGCACGCATTTTTGATGATATCGGGCTTATAACAAGTAATATTTATAAATTGAAGTTTTTTATGATGTTTTTTGATATCTTTGCATATATATTTTAAAGATTTTTCTATAGTCTTAAATTTTTTCTTTTTATAGATTTTTTCTATTCTAGTGCATAATTTTGCATAATCTAAAAATTTCTTACTTTTAGCTTCTAATTCTATTAGGACTTTTTGCTCTTGAATTCTTTCAAAATCCAAAAGCCCTATAATACATTTAAATTCTAAGCTAACTTTTATATGACTTTGCATTCTTGTTTTCCAATAAGCCTTAAAATATTTGGTATGTGTTTATAAACTACTATAAAAGCGATGATAAATATCGGCGCATGGGTATTAATCGCAGGCATATCATAATGAAATATAAAAGAAGTTGTAATTAAAACAATTAAAGCTCCAAGTGAGGCTAAGCTTGAAATTTTAAATACCTTACCTATAATAAACCAAGCCAAAAGTGCACATATAATCTCAAAAGGTAAAAATACTGCTAAAACCCCAGCTCCAGTAGCTACTCCTTTGCCACCTTCAAATTTTAAATAAGGAGAAAAACAATGACCAAATACTGCTAAAACCGCCATAGTCCATAAGATATTTTCATCATAGCCTAAAATTTTTGCTACTAATATAGGTACAATTCCTTTAAGTGCATCTAAGACAATTGTTGCAACAGCAAGTGTTTTGGCAAGCTTAGGGTCGCTTTCTTTTACTACTCTTAAAACATTGGTAGCGCCTATGCTTTTACTGCCTGCATTTTTGATATTTGTTTTGGCAAAAATTTGAGCTAGTAAAAGACCAAAAGGTATAGCACCTATAAGATAAGCTAAAAGATAAATTATTAAATTTTCCATTTACTTTCTATCCTAATTCTATAAAGATTTATAATAATGATAGCAAAAAACTCTGAAATAAATATTTAAGAGATATTTTATCCTATAATAATTTTTATTTTTAAATAGAAATTTTTTATTTTATTTAAAGAAAATTATAGATATATTTTCAATAAGTTTATTTTAAATAGGCTTTATTTTATCTTATTTAGGAGTGAATAATGAAAAAAATTTCATTATTAGTTGCATCATCATTATTAGTTGCATCAACTGCTTTTGCTAACGATAAAGCTTTGCTTGATGAAGCAAAAGCAGCAGGTTTAGCACCTTTGCCAAAGGATCAAGCAGGCGTTGAAAAACTATTAAAAGAAATGGGCGTTAAAGCTAGTAAGTTTTCTAAAGAAAAAGCTAATCTTGGTAAAAAGCTGTATTTTGAACCAAGACTTTCTAAAAGTGGTTTGATTTCTTGTAATACCTGTCACAACTTAGGTATGGGTGGTGCTGATGGTATAGCAGCAGCTGTAGGACACAAATGGACTGCTAATCCTCATCATTTAAATTCGCCAACAGTTTATAATTCTGTTTTAAATTCAACTCAATTTTGGGATGGTAGAGCAGGTACTTTAGCAGATCAAGCAAAAGGACCAATTGAAGCAGAGCCTGAAATGGCAACTCCTGCTAAGTTAGCAGTAGAAAAAATTTCTTCTATGCCAGAATATGTTAAAGAATTTAAAAAAATATATGGTAATGATGGGGTAACTTTTGATAATATAGCAGATGCTATTGCTACATTTGAAAGAACACTTCTAACTCCATCTAAATTTGATAAATTCTTAGAAGGTGATACAAAAGCTTTAAGCAAAAAAGAAAAAGAAGGTTTAAAAACTTTCATCGATAAAGGCTGTACAGCTTGCCATACAGGAGTAAATTTAGGTGGTAGTATGCAAGCTTTCCAAGTGGCAGCTAAATATAAATTTGCAAATGTAGGTGATTTTAAAGGTGATGCAAATGGTTTAGTTAAAACTCCAACTTTAAGAAATATTGCCGAAACAGCTCCATACTTCCATAATGGCGCTATTTGGTCTTTACAAGATGCGATTAAAGAAATGGGTAGTGTGCAACTTGGCATAGAAATTTCTGACAAAGAAGCAGCTTCTATAGAAACTTTCTTACATGCTCTAACAGGCAAAAAACCAAGCATTACTTATCCTCAACTTCCAAAAGCTACTGAAAAAACTCCAAAACCAGAGCTTTAATAAAATTTTCCCTAAAGATATTTCTTTAGGGAATGTTGTTTTTTGTTTATTTTTTATATATAATACATTCTTAATTTTTAATTAGAAATTGGCTATGAAAAATAAAATTTTATTTAGTGTGATTGCATTAACAGCTATTTTATTTAGTGCGTGTGCTAATCATGTAAAAGTAAACAATGAATTAGAGCAAAAGTTAACCCAAAAGATATGTTCTGATGAATTTTTTACTCAAGAAATGACTAAGGTAGATAAAAAAGATGATCCAGTATATGTAGGATTAAATGCAGGTTTAATCGCAAAAAATTGTGGAGATTTTAATCTTAGTAATGAATTTTTTGATAAGGTTGAGGAATCTTATCAAGTTGATGTGGATTTAAGAAGTGGCGCTCAAAAAATTGCTAAAACAGCTGTAACTACATTAATAAATGATTCCATATTAGACTATGATGGCTCTTTATATGAAAGAATAATGGTAAATACATATAAGGGTTTAAATTTTATGAGTGAGGGTGATTATAATAATGCAAGAGTGGAGTTTAAAAGAGCTTTATTGCGTCAAGATAGAGCAAAAGATTATTTTAAAGCTCAAATTGCTAAAAATAAAGCAGAATTAGAAAAGGCCAAAAAAGAAGATCCAAATTTTAATAAAAATTTTAGTGAATCAACAAAACAAATAAATACTCAATATGAAGCTTTGTTTGAAGAATTTTCAACAAGTAAAAATTTTACCAATCCTTATGCAACTTACTTAGCTTCGATTTTTTATTATATGAGTAAAGATTATACTTTAGCTAAAGATTTATTTAAAGAAATAAAGATTTTAAACCCAAAAAATAAAGAAATTAATAAAGAGTGGAAAGCAATTAGCAATGCTAAATCAAAAAATAAATATGTTTTTATTGTTTATGAGAATGGTTTTGGTGTAATAAAGGATGAGTTTAGATTAACTCTGCCTTTGATTTTAAATGACACTCTTACGACAACTTCTATTGCTCTACCTAAATTAAAAAAAAGAAGCCAGTCTTTTGAGTATTTAAGTGTAAATGATACTAATACTACAAAATTAGTTGATTTGGATAATGTTGTAGCAAGCGAGTTTAAGTTCGAGCAACCATCAATAGTTACCAAAGCAATAGTTTCAGCTATCTTAAAAACTACTATCAATGCAGCAGTAGCTAATAATGACTCAACAGGAGGTTTTTTAAGCCTTGCTAGTGGTATCATGAATGCAGCAACTACTCAAGCTGATGTTAGATCTTGGAGAGGATTGCCACAAAGCATAGGAGTTGTTATGATTAAAAATACAGGTAAAATTATTATTAAAACTCCAAGTAATGATGTGCTATTTGAAAGACAGATTAATCCAAAGAAAAATGCATTGGTTGTAGTGCGTTCTTTTGCACCTAGTATTGCTCCAAGTATAAATATCATAGAAAAATGAAAAAGTTAATTTTTTTATTATTATTAAATTATATGTTTTTGGTTTCGCAAGATACTTTTGATGCAAATTTTAAACATACAAATGTAAAAAGTATAAAAGAAAGAATAAATAATGCAGGATTATTAGAAGTGCAGATTATTTTTTATAGTTCTGTTGATAAAAAGCTTTCTTATAAAATAGAATGGTTTGATAAGGATGGGTTTGTTATAAAAAATACTATTGATAAAAACTATAAAAATATAAGATTATTAGCTAAACAAGAGTATATTATACAAAATATAGCTAGTAATAAGAAAGCAAAAAAATATAAAATATATATTAAATAAAAAAGGATAAAAAATGCAAAAAATTAAAATTTTAACAAGTGTAGTGGCTATAGGTGTTTTATTTAGTGCGTGTATGCAACAACCTACTTATGTAGATGGAACTGCGGCAAAAGTAAAACAAGGCGATTCTTTAAGCATGGCTTTAACTGGTGAAGATTTTGACAATACAGCTAAAGAAATGTTAAATAGTTTG
Source organism: Campylobacter sp. IFREMER_LSEM_CL2194 (assembly GCF_025771685.1). Lineage (NCBI taxonomy): Bacteria > Pseudomonadati > Campylobacterota > Epsilonproteobacteria > Campylobacterales > Campylobacteraceae > Campylobacter > Campylobacter sp. IFREMER_LSEM_CL2194. The sequence continues at coordinate 71,256 of NZ_JAKMQS010000007.1, read as the reverse complement.
TTTAATTCAAGTTATGTTGTGAATAAAATAGGAAATTCAGGTAAGGCTATTGTGGCGGTTTATGATGTGGTAAATGATACGGCTTTAAGAATAGATACTAGAAATTTGACTGATTTGATGGTAGAAGAACTTATAAATTCAGGTAAATTTGCAGCTTCAGCTACTCAGGGCAATGATAGTGCTACTCAAAATAATATGGATGATGTAATGAGTGATAAAGATGATGATAGGTATGATAAAGCTACAGTATCTAAAAATCATACGCAAATTAGTGCTTCTTTGACTTTACAGGGAAGAATTGGTCAGCAAAATATAAAATTAAGTAATGGTAAAACCCAAGTTGAATACTTTTTTGTTATGAAATTAGCAGAAAAAGTTAGTGGCTTAGTAGTATGGCAAAAAACTAATAGAATCAATAAACTAGGATCTAGTAAAACTGTAAGCTGGTAATATAAAACAACAAGGAAAGATATGATGAAAAAAAGATTTGTTATTGGATCATTATTGGTAGCGAGTTTTCTTTATGCTCAAGCAATTCCACAAGTTGAAATTACTCAAGAAGATATTAAAATTCAAAATGAAATGTCAGATGCTAGCTCTAAAGATATTACTCCAAAATCTTTAGATGATTTTTTTGAAGAATTTGCAGATAATTTTGGTATAGAATATGGTATTACAAAAGATGGAAAAACCTTTTATACGGGTAGAAGTGTAGTTGCGCTAAGCGATAGCGATCCTCAATTTGCTCAAGCTTTGCAAAATGCTTACCAAAAAGCTATGCTTAATTTACAGTCTGATTTTATTGAAGATGCCTTTGGAAGAATGGCAGTGAGTAAAATTCAAAATTACGAAGCTGATAATTCTACTAATGCAAAAGAATTTGAAGAACTACCAAAAGGAAGTGTTGTAGGGCAAATTTTTGATAAACTGGTTCAATTAAGTGGTGCAAAATTAGATAAAGCTTTGAGAGATTTGGGTATTAATGTAGAAGGTTTAACAGAGGAAAGAAAAAAGATTTTATTAAAAGAAGAGTTTCTTAATAAAACAATTACTAGTGCAGTTGGTTCAATGAGCGGTTTAATTCCAGTGCAAACTATAGTTACGCAAAGAAGAGGGCAATATGATATTGGTGTAATTGCAGTTGTTTCTAAAAAAACTCGTCAACTTGCTAAAGATATGTCTTTAGCGCGTCAAAGCAACATCAAAGGTAAAGGAAAAAATATCAACGAGTATTTACCAAAAGACAATAAAGGCTTTCTTAATGAATATGGTATTCGCTTAGTTTATGATGAAAAAGGTTCACCGGTTATTTTAAGCTATGGAAATTGGGGTTATATTGCTGATGCAAATAATGCCAAGAAGACAAATATATTAGAAGATAGAGCTAAAGATACAGCTTCAACTATGGCTGATGCAGCTATAATTGAATTTATCAATACAAATTTAAGTTTAAAAGATGAAAAAACTACAGGTGAAAGTTATGAAGAAATCATCAAGCAAAGCTTAAATATCAATGACAACACTACTCAAGAACAAATTCAAGATTTCACAAATATTGTAGAAAAAATCAATACAAAAATAAAAGCAAGTGCTAGCGGAAAAATCAAAGGCATAGGAACACTTAAAAGATGGAATTATACAAGCGAAAATGGTATAGAACATGTAGGTGTTGTAAGATTTTATTCTTATGATAATGTGGCAAATATTAACGAAGCTTTAAAATCAAATTCAAACATTAGTGTCCCAAAAACTGAACCTAAAAAGTCTTCTAATATACAAAGAAGTTCTAATGTTGTAAATGATATAGATGATTTTTAGGAAAAATTTATGAAGATATTACAAATTTGTATTTTGATTTTATGTTTTCATTTGAGTTTATATGCCAAAATAATCACCACAAGCACTACCAATTCAAGTACGGGCGAGGGTATAGGAGCTAGCAGAGAAGAGGCAATAAATAATGCCATAATAGAAGCTATTGGTAAATTAAATGGTGTTAATATCGACTCAACTAAGCAGTCTTTTGTCGGGGTAAATTCAAATAATAAAAAGACTAATATAGAAGATAGCTATAAAGAGCAAATCATAAAAGCTACAAAAGGCAGAGTTGATGCATATGAAATTGATAGCGTGGTTCAAGAAAACGATAAATACATAGCAAATGTAACCATTTTTAAAACTACTACTCATAAAAAATATCAAATACCAGGTTATAAGCCAGATAGTAGAAGAAGTATTACGGTATTTAATACCTCTTTTAAATACCAAGAACTTGGAAATATTTTACAGCAAAAAATTATCACAGATTTGCTTCAAAGTAGGAAATTTAATGTTTTAGATAGAGATTCTAAAGGTTATTATGAAATGGAGAAAGCTTTGATAAATTCATCTAATACGCATAAAGATGAAATTTACAAACTTAAGAATGTTTTAGCTACTGATTATATTTTGTTATTTCATGTAGGTGGAGTAGATCTTAAAACCAAAGGAAATAAAAATAAAATAGATGTTGTGGTGGATTATCGCGTGCTTTTATTTGCCACCAGACAAATTAAATTTTCAAATACTTTAACCATGTCAGCTTCTGTTAAAGGTGATTCTTTAGTAGCTAGTGAAAAGCTAAGTGAAAAAATTGCAAAGAAAATTTCAGATGATATTTTAAATGCTATTTATCCTTTAAAAGTTGCACAAGTTAGTAATAATGAAGTAGTCTTCTCGCAAACTTTGAGTAATGATGAAATCTATGAGTGTTATTCTTTGGGTGAAGTGATAAAGGATGCTTATACTAAAGAAAATACAGCAAGAATAGAAACAAAAAGTGGAAAGGTTCAAATTATCCGCTCAACACCAAAACTATCATATGCTAAAATTCTTGAAGGAAGTGTTAAAAAAGATGATATTTGTAGACCTTTAGATGATAGCGGTGTTGGAATGGAAAAACAACATAGTGTAAATCCAAATGGTACAGTAAATTTAGGTTGGTAATTAACCTAAATTTAAAATTATTTTGAGTATAATCTCAAGTTTTAACCACTAAAGCTTTTTAAATTTATGTTTTATACATAATGCTTTATGGTGCTACCAAAATATTTTAAGAAAGGATAGCTGTATGTATGCTATTATAAAACACAGTGGAAAACAATACAGAGTAAGCCAAGGTGATGAGCTTAAACTAGATCGTTTTGAAGCTGAAGCAAAATCAAGCGTAGAAGTAAGTGAAGTTCTTGCTGTATGCGATAAAGAATTAAAGGTAGGTGCGCCGTTTGTTGCGGGTGCAAAAGTTGTTTTAGAAGTGATTGCTCATGGAAAAGACAAAAAAGTTGTGATTTATAAAAAAAGACGTAGAAAAGACTCAAAATTAAAACGCGGTTTTAGAAGACAATTTACTCGCGTTAGAGTAGTAGATATTAAAGCTTAAGGAGTAAAGAATGGCACACAAGAAAGGTCAAGGTTCAACTCAGAATAATCGTGATTCTATAGGTCGTCGTCTAGGTGTTAAAAAATTTGGTGGAGAATTTGTTCGCGCTGGTAACATTATCATTCGCCAAAGAGGAACAGCAACTCATGCAGGTAATAACGTAGGCATGGGAAAAGATCATACAATTTTTGCTTTAATTGATGGTTTTGTAAAATTTGAAAGAAAAGATAAAAATAGAAAAAAAGTTTCTGTTTATCCTGCATAATTTAAAGGCTACCTTGTAGCCTTTTTCTTCTTTTTAATCTTAATATATTAAAAAAAATATAATATCATTTTAAAAATTTATACTTTGGTGATTGTATGTTTATAGATAATGTAAAATTAGTTTTAAGTTCAGGTAATGGTGGTAAAGGTGCTGTGAGTTTTCGCCGTGAAAAACATGTTCCACTTGGTGGACCTGATGGTGGCGATGGCGGAAATGGTGGTGATGTGTATTTTATATGTGATAACAATACCCATACCCTAGCGCACTTTAAAGGCAAAAAAGAACTTAAAGCGCAAAATGGCCAACCGGGTTTGGGTCGTAATAAAAATGGTAAAAGAGGGGAAAGTTTAGAGTTGATTGTCCCTCAAGGCACCCAAGTAATTGATGCACAAAGTGGGGAAGTTTTACTTGATATGCTAGTAGAAGGTCAAAAAGAACTCTTTTTAAAAGGTGGTAAAGGTGGCCTTGGTAATACTCACTTTAAAAACTCTACTAATCAACGCCCAGATTATGCTCAACCAGGTGTGACAGGAAAAACCTTAAGTGTGCGCTTAGAGTTAAAACTCATAGCAGATGTTGGACTTGTAGGCTTTCCAAATGTAGGAAAATCTACTCTTATAAGCGTAGTATCTAATGCAAGACCTGAAATAGCTAATTATGAATTTACTACTTTAACTCCAAAACTTGGTATGGTTGAAGTAGATGATTATAATTCTTTTGTAATGGCAGACATTCCAGGTATTATAGAAGGTGCAAGCGATGGTAGGGGTTTGGGACTTGAGTTTTTAAGACACATAGAAAGAACTTCTTTTTTACTTTTTGTGCTTGATCCATTAAGAGATATGAGTTTAAAAGAACAATTTTGCATTTTAAGAAAAGAATTAGAAAAATTTTCAAGCAAGCTTTATGCAAGAAATTTTGGCTTAATGCTTTCAAAAAGTGATAGTGTAAATTTAGGTGAGGAATTTGCACAAAAAATGGAAGATGATTATAATGAGTTAAAAGCTTATTTACAAAGTCAAAATAATCCACAAAGCTTTTTTATTAAAGTATCAAGCCTTGAAAAAACAGGTTTAAAAGAGCTTAAATTTATGCTTTTAGAAGAAGTTAAAAAAATTAGAAGTCAAAATAATCTTTAATGAGTGAAAAATTAACTATAGATTTTATCCAAGAATATATCAAGTCCAATTTTAAAGGTTTGGTATATAAATTTACCTATAAAGAACATAGCTTTTTTTATAATCCCAATAAGGTTTTAAAAAACGGAGTTTATTTTTGTACTATTAAAGAAAATGATGGCATAAATGATAAAGCTTCGAATTTAAATAGAGAAGGTGTGTTTCGTCTAAGTTGCTCTCTTTGTGATCAAGATTACCAAAATCTTTTTGGTCAAAAACCTAAAAAAGCTTTAAAGGGTGAGATTGTTAGTTTAAATTATGATTTTTCTATACTTGATCTTATCATGCCTCATCCAATTTATGCTTATATGGGATATATTTGTATTAACAATCCTTCAAGAAAAAATTTTGAAATTTTTAAAGATTATCTTGAGCTTTCATATCAAAAAGCTATAAAAACTTATCAAAAAAGGATAGCGGTACTATGAAAAATATCATTTTTATGGGAACTCCCTCTTATGCAACATGTATTTTAAAAGAGCTTGTCGATAAAGGATTTAATGTCCAAGCCTTATTTACTCAACCTGATAAACCTGTGGGTAGAAAACAAATTTTAACTCCAAGTGATACTAAAAAGTTTGTTTTGGAAAATAATTTAAATATAGAAATTTTCACTCCAAAAAGCTTAAAAGATGAAAACATAGTCAATGGAATAAAAAGCTTAAAACCTGACTTTATAGTTGTTGCTGCTTATGGGAAGATTTTACCAAAAGAAATTTTAGATATTACTCCTTGTATCAATTTACATGCTTCCTTGCTTCCTAAATATCGTGGCGCTTCGCCTATACAAAGTGCTATTTTAAATGGGGATAAAATAAGCGGGGTTTGTACTATGCTTATGGAAGAAGGCCTTGATAGTGGTGCTATTTTAGAAAGTATAGAATGTGATATCGCAGGTAAAAATTCAGCTGAAGTTTTTATTATGCTTTCAAATTTAGCAGCTAAGCTTACTATTTCTACACTTTTGAATTTTGAAAAAATTGTCCCAAAAAAGCAAGATGAAAGTTTAGTTACACATTGTAAAAAAATTAAAAAAGAAGATGGCTTGATTGCTTTAAATAATGCAAGTGAAATTTATCAAAAATTTCTAGCTTTTGCACCTTGGCCTGGAATTTTTTTAGAAAATGGTTTGAAATTTTTAGACATAGAGCTAATTGATAGTGAAAAAACTCAAAAACCAGGTGTGATTTTGCAAGTAGAAAAGGAAAGCTTTTTGCTTTCGTGTGCAAAAGGTATTTTAAGGATTAAAACTTTACAAGAAAGTGGAAAAAAAGCTTTAGATGCTAAGACTTATTTAAATGGAAAAAGGTTAAAACTTGGAGATAGTTTATTTTGATGAACTTGAATCAACTCAAGTTTATTTAAGTGATAAAATTCGCAGTGGAGAAATTACTAACAATACAGCCATTTGTGCTTTTATCCAAAGTGCTGGTATAGGCAGTAGAGATAATACTTGGCAAAGTAAGCAAGGAAATTTGCATGTATCTTTTTGCATAAAAACTCAAGAATTAACACAAGATCTTCCTTTGGCTTCTGCTAGTATATACTTTGCATTTTTAATGAAAGAAGTATTGCAAAGACAAAATTCAAAAGTATGGATTAAATGGCCTAATGATTTTTATATAGAAGATAAAAAAATAGGCGGATTGATGAGTTCTAAAATCAATGATTTTTTGGTTGTAGGAATGGGGATTAATCTTAAATACGCCCCATTTAATGCTGAAATTTTAGATATAGAAGTGGATATAGCAAAACTTTTAAATGAGTATTTTTCTTATGTAGATGAGAAAATTTTATGGAAGAATATTTTTAGCAAGTATATGCTAGAATTTGAAAAATCAAGAAATTTTTTTATACATAATGAAGGTAAGATTTTATCTTTAAAAGATGCTTTGTTGTATAAAGATGGTTCTATATTGTTAGATAATAAAAGGATATATAGTTTAAGATGAGTGAGATAATAACTATTGCAAATCAAAAAGGCGGGGTGGGTAAAACTACTACCGCTATTAATCTAGCGGCTTCTTTGGCAGTAGCTGAAAAAAAGGTTCTTTTGATAGATATTGATCCACAAGCTAATGCTACAACAGGACTTGGTTTTAATAGAAGTAATTATGAATATAATATTTATCATGTTTTTATAGGTAGGAAAAAACTTTCTGAGATTATTTTAAAAACTGAGCTTCCGCAATTATACTTAGCTCCATCAAATATTTCTTTGGTTGGAATTGAGCAAGAAGTAGTAAAAGAAAGTGGAGAATATAGAACAATTTTAAGAGAAAAAATCAAAGAAATTGCTAAAGATTATGATTTTATTATCATTGACTCACCTCCTGCGCTTGGAAGCATTACAGTGAATGCTTTTGCAGCAAGTGATAGTGTTATTATCCCTATACAATGTGAGTTTTATGCACTTGAGGGCGTTGCGATGGTTTTAAACACTATTAAGTTTGTGAAAAAAACTATCAATCCAAAACTAAAAATAAAAGGCTTTTTGCCAACTATGTATAGCTCACAAAATAATCTTTCAAAAGATACTGTGGAAGATTTAAAGCAAAATTTCAAACAAAAGTTATTTAGAACAGGTGATAATGAAGATGATTTCATCATCATACCAAGAAATGTAAAACTTGCTGAAAGTCCAAGCTATGGAAAGCCTATTATACTTTATGATATAAAATCCCCAGGTTCGGTGGCATATCAAAATTTAGCACATTCTATATTAGGATAAAAAATGGCAAAAAAAAGTGCATTAGGAAGAGGTTTAAGTAGTATTTTGGCTGATATTGATGAGGTTTATGAAAAAGAATTAGGCTCCAATGAAGGCAGAATAGAAGAAATTGATATAGATTTAATTAGCCCAAACCCTTATCAACCAAGAAAAAATTTTGATACCCAAGCTTTAGAAGAACTTGCAGGTTCTATTAAAGAATATGGCTTGATTCAGCCTGTTGTGGTTTTTAAAAAAGATGAATTTGATTATATTTTAATAGCAGGTGAGAGAAGATTTAGAGCATGTAAGCTTTTAGAAAAAGAACAGATTAAAGCTGTAGTTTTAAATGTAGATGATATAAAATTACGTGAGCTTGCTTTAATAGAAAATATTCAAAGAGAAAATTTAAACCCTATAGAATTAGCACATTCTTATAAAGAGTTGTTAGAAATTCATAATATTACTCAAGAAAAATTAGCAGATCTTATCCATAAATCAAGACCTCAAATTGCTAATACTTTAAGACTTTTAAATTTAAACGAGCAAACGCAAAATTTCATTATAGAAGGTAAAATTTCACAAGGTCATGCAAAAGTTTTAGTGGGACTTGAAAAAGAAGAAGAAAAAATGATAGTTGATACTATCATAGGGCAAAAACTCAATGTAAGAGATACCGAAAAGTTAATTAAAAATTTTAAAAACACAAACCAATTAGAAAAAAACGCAACTTCAAACAAACAATATCAATCTATAATAAATTTAAAAGAAAAAATTGAATCTTTAGGCTTAAAAGTAAATGCGAAAGATTTAAAAATTACTATAAATTTTGAAAATGAAGATGAAGTTAGGGAATTTCTAAAGATATTAAATTAAATATGTTTTTAGGTATATTTTGCTATAATTTCACGTTTTATTTAGATTTATTTAGGAGTATTAATGTTTAATGATGTACATTTTTCCATCATGATAGCCACCGGTGTCATTTTTTTGCTTATGATAGCGATTTTAAATTCTATGCTCTATAAACCTTTGATTAAATTTATGGATTCTAGAGATTTAACCATAAAAAATGATGAAGAAAAAATGAAAAAAAATTCTGATGATGTTTCAAATGTGGAAAGTGAGTTGGAAAAAATTCATATCCAAACAAGAGATGAAATCAATCAAATCAAAGCAAAAGCTATAGAAGAAGCTAAATTAAAACAAGAAAAAGAATTATCAGCAAGAAAAAGAGAATTAGAAGATCAAATGCTTGTTTTTCTTAAAAGTCTAAAAGAAAAAGAAAAAGAGTTAAAAGAAGAAATGCGTTTAAAAATGCCAGAATTTAAACAAAGCTTTAAAAATAGCTTGAGTAAAATTTAAGGAAGATAAATGTTGAAAAAAATTACATTATTATCAATACTTCCTTTTTATGCTTTTGCAGCAGGTAATGGAAGTGGTGAGTATGATATTATTCCAAGAGCGGTGAATTTTGTTTTATTTGCTGCTATTTTGTATTATTTCATAGCAACACCTTTGAAAAATTTCTACAATGGTAGAATTGCAAAGATTGCATCTAGAATGAATGAAATTCAAGAAAAACTTATTGCAAGTAAAAATCATAAATTAGAAATGATGAAAAAATTAGATTTGGCCAAGCAAGAAGCTGTTAATGCAGTTGCTCTTGCAAAAAAAGAGGCAGAAATTATTACTGAAAAAATCGAGAATGAAACAAAAATGGAAATTAAAGCTCTAGAAAAAACTTACGAAGAGCACAAAGAATATGAAATAAGAAAAATGGAAAAAGAAGTTGTGCAAGCAGTTTTAGAAGAAATTTTTGAAGATCAAAATTTACAGCTACAACAAAAAGAAATTTTAAATATCATGATGAAAAAGGTGTCTTGATGGAAAAAGTAATTGCTAAAACATATGCAAAGGCAATATTAGAAAGAAATGATTTTGAAGATTTTTATTCTAATTTGTTAGAGTTAAGCTCAGCTTTTGCATCTAATAAATTTATAGATATTTTAAATTCATACGAAATAAAGCAAGACAAAAAATTAGAGTTAATACTTTCATTATTGAATAATCCAAGTGAAGCTTTTAAAAATTTTATAAATTTGATTGTGGATAATAAAAGAGAAATGTTAATTCCAGAAATCACTAAAGAATTAAGTGAACAAAAAGCATCAAAAGAAAATACATTTTTAGGACAAGTTTATTCAAAAGAAAAATTAAGCGAAGAAGAAATTAAAAATTTAGAGGAAAAACTTAGTCTTAAATTTAATGCAAAAATTAGATTAGATAGTAAAATAAGTGATAATGACAGTGTAAAAATTAGCTTAGATGGACTTGGATATGAAATTTCATTTTCAATGCAAAGCTTAAAAGCTAAGATGAATGAATATATATTAAAAGCAATTTAAGGAGATTTGATGAAATTTAAAGCAGATGAAATTAGTTCTATTATAAAAGAAAGAATTGAAAAATTTGACTTTAATCTTGAAATAGAAGAAACCGGTAAAATTATTTCAGTTGCCGATGGTGTTGCTAAGGTATATGGCCTTAAAAATGCTATGGCTGGAGAGATGGTTGAATTTGAAAATGGCGAAAAAGGAATGGTTCTTAACCTTGAAGAATCAAGTGTTGGTATTGTTATCTTAGGTAAAGGACTTGGACTTAAAGAAGGAAGTTCTGTAAAAAGATTAAAAAAACTTTTAAAAGTTCCAGTTGGAGATGCATTAATAGGACGTGTTGTAAATGCTTTAGGAGAGCCAATTGATGCTAAAGGCGTAATTGAAGCGAGCGAATATCGTTTTGTAGAAGAAAAAGCAAAAGGTATTATGGCTAGAAAAAGCGTTCATGAGCCATTACATACGGGTATTAAAGCTATTGATGCTTTAGTTCCAATTGGTAGAGGACAAAGAGAATTAATCATCGGTGATAGACAAACAGGTAAAACAACTGTAGCAATTGATACAATTATTAGTCAAAAAGGTAAAGATGTTATTTGTATTTATGTTGCAATTGGCCAAAAACAAAGTACTGTAGCTCAAGTAGTTAAAAAGCTTGAAGAATATGGTGCAATGGATTATACTATAGTGGTGAATGCGGGTGCATCAGATCCTGCTGCGTTACAGTATCTTGCGCCATATGCTGGGGTAACTATGGGTGAATATTTTAGAGATAATTCAAGACATGCATTGATCGTTTATGATGATTTAAGTAAACATGCTGTTGCATACCGTGAAATGTCTTTGATTTTACGTCGTCCCCCAGGTCGTGAGGCTTATCCTGGTGATGTGTTCTATCTGCATTCAAGATTGCTTGAAAGAGCAAGTAAATTAAGCGATGAGCTTGGCGCGGGAAGCTTGACTGCACTTCCTATTATTGAAACTCAAGCAGGGGATGTTTCAGCTTATATTCCAACCAATGTTATTTCAATTACAGATGGTCAAATTTTCTTAGAAACAGATTTATTTAACTCAGGTATTCGTCCTGCGATTAATGTTGGTTTATCTGTATCTCGTGTTGGTGGTGCTGCGCAAATTAAAGCAACAAAGCAAGTTTCAGGTACATTAAGACTTGATTTAGCTCAGTATAGAGAATTGCAAGCTTTTGCACAATTTGCAAGTGATTTGGATGAAGCTAGTAGAAAACAACTTGAGCGTGGACAAAGAATGGTTGAAGTTTTAAAGCAACCTCCATATTCTCCTCTTTCACCAGAAAATCAAGTTGTGATTATTTTTGCAGGCACTAAAGGTTATTTAGATGATGTTGCAGTTTCGAAAATTGGAGAATTTGAAGCAGCTTTATATCCATTTATTGAGGCTAAGTATCCAGAAATTTTTGAGCAAATTAGAACTAAAAAAGCTTTAGATAAAGATTTAGAAGAAAAACTAGCTAAAGCATTGAGTGAGTTTAAAGCAAACCATATATAAGGTTTTTAAATGTCTAATTTAAAAGAAATTAAAAGAAAAATAAAAAGTGTTCACAATACACAAAAGACAACCAATGCGATGAAGCTTGTCTCTACTGCTAAACTAAGAAAAGCAGAAGAGGCAGCTAAAAAATCAAAGGTTTTTGCTCAAAAAATCGATGAAGTTTTATCAGAAATTGCGTTCAAGATCAATCAATACGATGGGCTTGATGACAAACTTCCATTTTTTAGAAAAAAAGATAATATAGAAAAAATGGATATTATTTTTGTCACAGCCGATAAGGGTTTGTGTGGTGGATTTAATATTAAAACCATTAAAGCCGTAAATGAAATGCTTGAAGATTGCAAAACAAAAAAAATCAAGGTAAGATTAAGAGCTATTGGTAAAACAGGTATAGAATATTTTAATTTTCAAAATATAGAAATTTTGGAAAAATATTTAGATACAAGTTCAAGTCCAGATTATGATAAGGCTTGTGCTATTATCCAAAAAGCTGTTGATGATTTTGTAAATGGCGTGACAGATAAAATTGTAATCATTCACAATGGTTATAAAAATATGATTTCTCAAGAAATTCGTATTAATGAGTTGTTGCCAGTAGAAGCTATTGTTGGTAAAGAAGAACAAAAGTCTGAATCTTTAATGGACTTAGAACCAGAAGATGAAGAAATTTTAAACGATTTGCTAAAAACTTATTTTGAATATAACATGTATTTTTCTTTGGTTGATTCTTTGGCAGCTGAACATAGTGCTAGAATGCAAGCCATGGATAATGCAACCAATAATGCAAAAGCTAGAGTTAAGCAACTTAATTTAGCTTATAATAAAGCAAGACAAGAATCTATTACCACCGAGTTGATAGAAATCATCAGCGGTGTTGAGTCAATGAAATAAATTTAGGAGTGATGATGCAAGGTTTTATTTCTCAAGTTTTAGGACCAGTGGTTGATGTTGAATTTAAAGACTATCTTCCACAAATTAATGAAGCTATTATTGTTAATTATGAATTAGAAGGAAAAGAATGCAAGCTAGTTCTTGAAGTAGCTGCACATTTAGGCGATAATAAAGTAAGAACCATCGCTATGGATATGACGGATGGTCTTGTTAGAGGTTTAACAGCTGTCGCAACTGGAAATCCAATTAGCGTTCCAGTAGGCGAAAAAGTTCTTGGAAGAATTTTTAATGTAACGGGTGATTTGATTGATGAGGGTGAAGAAATCAATTTTGATAAACACTGGTCAATTCATAGAGATCCGCCTCCATTTGAAGAGCAAAGTACAAAAAGTGAAATCTTTGAAACAGGTATAAAGGTTGTTGATTTGCTAGCTCCTTATGCTAAGGGTGGTAAAGTTGGTCTTTTTGGTGGTGCAGGTGTTGGTAAAACCGTTATTATTATGGAATTAATTCACAACGTTGCATTTAAACACAGCGGATATTCGGTTTTTGCAGGTGTTGGCGAAAGAACTCGTGAGGGTAATGACCTTTATAATGAAATGAAAGAAAGTAACGTATTGGATAAAGTTGCATTGTGCTATGGTCAAATGAATGAACCACCAGGAGCAAGAAATCGTATTGCGTTAACAGGTCTTACTATGGCTGAGTATTTTAGAGATGAAATGGGACTTGATGTTTTAATGTTTATTGATAATATTTTTAGATTTTCTCAATCAGGTTCAGAAATGTCAGCGCTTTTAGGAAGAATTCCTTCGGCTGTTGGTTATCAGCCAACCCTAGCTAGCGAAATGGGTAAATTCCAAGAAAGAATTACTTCAACCAAAAAAGGATCTATTACTTCAGTTCAAGCAGTTTATGTACCAGCAGATGACTTAACAGACCCTGCACCAGCAACAGTTTTTGCACACTTGGATGCAACAACAGTTTTAAATAGATCAATTGCTGAAAAAGGTATTTATCCAGCTGTTGATCCACTTGATTCTACTTCAAGAATGCTTGATCCACAAATTATTGGTGAAGAGCACTATAAAGTAGCACGTGGAGTACAATCAGTATTACAAAAATATAAAGATTTGCAAGATATTATTGCTATTTTGGGTATGGATGAGTTAAGCGAAGAAGATAAATTGATTGTTGAAAGAGCAAGAAAAATTGAAAAATTCCTATCTCAACCATTCTTCGTTGCTGAAGTTTTCACAGGTAGCCCTGGAAAATATATCAGCTTAGAAGATACAATTGCAGGATTTAAAGGTATTTTAGAAGGTAAATATGATGATTTACCAGAAAATGCTTTTTATATGGTTGGTAATATAGATGAAGCTATAGCAAAAGCTGAAACACTTAAAGAAGTTAGCAGAAAAGACGTTTGTTTAGATAATTGTAAAGTGGATAAGGCTAAAAAAGGTTAATTTATGCAAGATTTAATATCTTTAGAAATCATTACACCCCTTGGTATGATTTATCAAGGGGATGCAAGATTGGTAGTTCTTCCTGGAAGCGAGGGTGAATTTGGTGTTTTAAAAGGACATGCATCTTTAATCTCTTCTTTAAAAGCAGGAATTATAGATATAGAAAAATCAGATTCAACTCATGAATTAGTTGCTATTGATTCAGGTCATGCAAAAATTTCTGAAACTAAAGTGAGTGTTTTAGCAAAAGGCGCTGTATGGGTTGGAGGAAATAGTGATAGTGAAATAGCAAAAAGATTAGAAGAAGCAAAAGATTTAATTAAATCTATGAGCAGTGATAATATTGCACTTGCTTCTACTTTTGCTAAAATGGATAATAATGTAAGGCAAAAATAGTGGATTTTCAAGCAATTTTTCATTTTTTTGAAAATACAAGCTTAATCACTTATATAGTATTAGCTTGGCTTTCGGTGTATTTTATACTTAGTTTTAGTATATTATTTTCAAGGTTGATGCTTATTAATAAATGGACTCAAAATGAAAGCCAGGCTTTAGAAGTTTTAATGAGAGGCGAAAAAGATTTAAGTCAAAGTGCATCAATTTTAAAAAAATGTGTTGAAGTTGATGAAACAAAGATGAATATTTATAAAAATTCTGTAGAAAAAAAAGCTACGGTAGGGTTAACTTGGCTTAGCATTATCGCTTCAACCTCTCCTTTTATAGGTCTTTTTGGCACGGTTATTTCTATACTTGAAACTTTTGGTGGCTTAGAGATGCAAAATTCTTTAAGCATTATAGCTCCTAAAATCAGTGAAGCTTTAGTGGCTACAGGTTGTGGAATTTTAGTAGCGATTCCTGCATACAGTTTTCATTTGATTATTAAACGTAAAGCCTATGAATTGATTAATATCTTAGATAGCGAGATCAAAGTATTGGTAAGCTCTACAAAGGTATAGTTAATGTTTTTAGAAGAAAAACCTGAACTCAATATTACACCTTTGGTAGATATTATGCTTGTGTTGCTTGCTATTTTAATGGTAACAGCACCAAGCATCACATATGAAGAAAAAGTTCAACTTCCTCAAGGTTCGCAAAAAACTTCAAGTGCGCCAAATATTAAAAGTTTGATTATAACAATTAATGCAAAAAAAGAAATTTTTATAGGAAAAGATAAATTTGATTTTATAAGTTTTGCGGATAATATGAATGCTTTAAAAGTTCAGTATAATACTCAAGAGACAGTTTTTATCAGAGCAGATAAGAATCTAAAATATGATGATGTAATGAGTGTTTTAAGAACAATGAAACATTTAGGTTTCCAAAAAGTTGCTTTGCAAACTGAGTAAAAAATGGAAGAAAATTCTACACATAATCTTAAAGCTTTTATTTATGCAACTTTAGTTTATTTTTTTGTTGTTTTTTTGGTATTTTTTAAGTTGGTTGAGTATAAACCAAAAGCCATTGAATATACTGATGATCCTAATAGTTTTATCAATATAGAACTTGGAGATAGCATAAATCAAAATCAAGTAAATATGATACAAGAA
Organism: Campylobacter sp. IFREMER_LSEM_CL2194; assembly: GCF_025771685.1. NCBI lineage: Bacteria > Pseudomonadati > Campylobacterota > Epsilonproteobacteria > Campylobacterales > Campylobacteraceae > Campylobacter > Campylobacter sp. IFREMER_LSEM_CL2194. Next base: position 55,852 of record NZ_JAKMQS010000007.1, on the reverse strand, counting down.
TTACAAAAAGAAAATCTACAAAGTTTATTTGAAGAAAATCTTCTACAAAAATACACTACCAATAAAAGCGTTAACACCCAAAATATAGAACAACAAGCAAGTGTTTTTAATGAGTTGTTTGGTAAAATAGAAGACTATCAAGAAGAAAAAACGACTAAAGTGCAATCTTCTATGCCTTCAAAAAAACCTACTTTTGCCCAAAGAGAAAAAATCAATGATTTTTCTAAGCAACTCAATGAAAATTTAAAAATAAATCAAGAATTAGGTCAATCTGTCATGGAGCAAAAAGTAGGGGTTTATGATCAATTCTTAGGCGCTGTTAGAAAATATCTTGAAGATAGATGGAGAATTTATAATCCTAGTGGTAATTTAAGTATAGAAGTAGAATTTGTAATTGATAATAATGGTTATTTTTACCTGTTAAACACTACTAGTGCACATAGTGATAATTTTGATAAAAAAGCAAAAGAATTTTTACAAAATTTAGAAGGAAAATACATAACTTTACCTCCAAATGGTAAAATAAGAAAAATTAAAATGCAACTTAGTGATATAATTGAGTTTAAAACGGAGAAACAATGAAAAAAATACTAGTATTTTTATTTTTTTGTTCAGTATTATTTGGACAAGATGCAACAATATCTGTTGTTAATAAAGGTATGCAATTGCCAAAAATTTATATTAAAGATCAGTCTAAATTGAATGATTTAGATCTTAAAAAAAGTTTTTATAACATGCTTGTTAATGATATAAAAGTAAGTTCAAATTTTGAGATAACTCAAGATGAAAAACAAGGTGATTATATTTTTTCTTATATATTAAATAAAAACGGTAAACTTTTAGATATTGATGTTGAAATTTTAGCTGCAAATGAAACTAAAACAAGATTTTACGAACAAATTCTTTCCATCGAAGAGTATCCATTTTTAGCACATAGAAGTGTTGCCCAAATGAATAAAAAGTTAGGTTTTGCTCCGGTTGATTGGATGGATCATAAAATTTTAATAGCTAGAACACAAGGTAGTAAGCAAAGTGATATTTTATTAGCAGATTATACTTTAACTTACCAAAAAGTATTGATTTCAAAAGGTTTAAATTTGTTTCCTAAATGGGCAAATAAAGAACAAAATGCATTTTATTTTACTGCCTATGAAGATGAGATTCCAACTCTTTATAAATATAATATGAAAAATAAAAATATAACAAAAATTATTGCTAGCAAAGGTATGATGGTTGCTTCTGATGTGAGTGATGATGGTAAAAAAATTTTACTTACCATGGCTCCAAAAGACCAACCTGATGTATACTTGTATGATGTAGATTCAAAAAATCTGACACAAATTACAAACTATATGGGTATTGATGTAAATGGCAATTTTGTTGATGGTGATAAAAAAATTGTATTTGTGTCTGATCGCTTAGGCTATCCAAATATTTTTATGCAAAATTTAGATTCAAATTTAACAGAACAAGTTGTTTTTCATGGTAAAAATAATTCTTCGGTTTCTACTTATAAACACTACATGGTTTATTCTAGCAGAGAAGTAAATCAAAGCGGAGTTTTTAATCTTTACTTGATGTCAACTCAAAGTGATTACATAAGACAACTCACCGCAAATGGTAAAAATCTTTTTCCAAGATTTTCAAGTGATGGAGAAAGTGTTGTGTTTATTAAGTACTTAGGCTCTCAAAGTGCTTTAGGTGTTATTCGAATTAATGCAAATAAAGCTTTTCATTATGGCTTAAAAGTGGGTAAAATTCAATCAATTGATTGGTAAAATACTAAAATCATATTTTTTTTGTTATAATTAAATTATGATTTTTAAATAAACAAAAGGGGAAATCAATGAAAAAAATCATTTTTGCTTCAATTACTGCATTTGCTGTTATTGTAAGTGGTTGTGCTACTAAAAACACTAGCGTTAGTAGTTCAAGTAGTGTAGATGGCTCAAAAGGTAGCGGTGGATCTGATAGATTTGAAAATCTTGAATCTTTAAATTCTGTAGCAAATGTATATTTTGATTTTGATAAATTTAATGTTAGATCAGATATGCAAAAGGTTATTGCAAATAATGCTGAAATCTTTAATAAAGAAGCTGCTAATGCTGCAATAGTAGTTGAAGGAAACTGCGATGAGTGGGGAACTGATGAGTATAATCAAGCTTTAGGTTTAAAAAGAGCTAAAGCAGTAAAAGAATCTTTAGTAGCTCAAGGTGTTAGCGCGGATAGAATTAGCGTTAAAAGCTATGGAGAAACTAATCCTGTATGTACTGAAAGAACAAAAACTTGCGATGCTCAAAATCGCCGTGCAGAATTTAAATTATCAAAATAAGTTTTAAATAAATGAAATTAAAATTATTATCAGTAGCTCTTTTAGGAGCTACTTTTTTACACGCTGAAATTTCAGCTTTTGATGCAGGAAAAGTAGATACAAAAACACCTTATGGTTTAACTCAAAATGAAAAATTACAATATGAAAATCAAGAACGCCTAAGGGCATTGAATGAATATTATACAAATTTAACAAGTAAAATAAATACAGCAGTAGAGAATATAGAAGGATTGCAAAGTGTAACAGAGGGTTTGAATGCTCAATATTCAAAAGCTAACACAAAATTGCTTTCATTAGAAGAAACTTATCAAAATTTTGACGCAAACATAACTCAAGAAATTCAAAATTTAAGAGCTTATGTGGAGGAAAATAGGCAAATTCAAGAAAAAAATCATCAAGAAATTCAAAAAGTTTTAAGTGAAATTACAACTTTGATTAATAAAATCAATGATGATTATATTTCAAAAGAAGATATGAATAAAACCATAACCTTCTTTCAATCTGAAATAGCTAGAGTGCAAAATCAAACAAAAATTACTCCGGTTGTTCCTGTTGTAAGTGATGATAATAAAACCGAAGAAATCATTCAAGATGTAAATGAAACTCAAGATGAAGTGATTGAAGTAAAAGATGATAGTTGGAAAAAATTACAATCTAGTGAAATTTTGAAAAAAGCGATAGAAGAAACTAATAAAAATCAATTTGAAGATGCAAAAGAAAAATTTGAACATCTAATAAGTATTCACTACAAACCTGCTAGATCTACTTTTTGGCTTGGAGAGATAAGATATAAACAGCAAGATTACGCAGGTGCTTTGGGATTTTATAAGAAAAGCTCTGCTATAAGCACTAAAGGCGATTATGTGCCAAAATTGCTTTATCATACAGCTATTAGCTTAGATAAGGTTGGAGATCCAAAAAGTGCTAATAAATTTTATAAAGCTTTAAAAACAGCTTACCCTGATAGTCCTGAAGCAAAAGTTTCACCAGATAGAAAATAACAAAGGAGAGAAAAATGGCTATAGAAAAAAATAGTGTAGTTTCAATGTTTTATGAGTTAAAAGATGCAAATACTAATGAAGTTTTAGAATCAAATATTTATGCTGAACCTATTTCTTTTATTTTGGGTAAAGGTCAAATTTTAGAAGGATTAGAAGAAGAAATTCAAAAGCTTAATGCCCCATGTAATGCTGATATTGTGATAAAAAAAGAAAATGCTTTGGGCGAATATGATGCGAATGCATTACAAACTTTACCAAAAGAGCAGTTTGCGGGGATTGATTTACAAGTTGGTATGGAGCTTTTTGGCGAAGGTGAAGATGGCAATACAGTAAGAGTAATTGTTAGAGAGATTACTGAAAATGAAGTTACTATTGATTACAATCATGCTTATGCGGGAAAAGACTTGTTGTTTTCATTAAATATTGTAGATGTTAGAGCTGCAAGTGAAGATGAAATTTTAACAGGAATTATTGCGGGTAGTAGAAGTTGTGGATGTGGTGGTGGAGGACATCACCATGATCATCATCACGGACATGGCGGTGGTGGATGTTGTGGAGGCCATGGGCATGGTGGCGGTGGCTGCTGCGGTGGTCATTAATGAATAGTGCATTTATTTTCCCAGGTCAAGGCTCTCAGAGTGTTGGCATGGGTTTGAGTTTTTATGATAATTCTAAAAAAGCAAAAGAATTATTAGATAATGCTAGTGATTTTTGTAAAATTGATTTTAAAAATTTGCTTTTTAAGGAAAATGAAAATTTAAATAAAAGCGAATTTACACAAATGGCCATAGTATTAAACTCACTAATGGCTTATGAAGCTTTGAAAGAGCAAGTTGATATAGAAGCTAAGTACAGCCTAGGTCATTCGCTAGGAGAATTCAGTGCTTTAGCAACTCAAGGTGCATTTGACTTTTTAGATGTAATAGCGCTTGTTAATAAACGCGGTCAATTCATGCAAGAAGATTGTTCTAAAATCGAAGCTGGCATGATGGTGGTTTTAGGGCTTGAAGATAAAGTGGTAGAAGAACTTTGTCAAAAGGCATTAAGCGAGAAAAAAAGCATTTTTGCTGCTAATTATAATTGTGATGGGCAAATTGTAGTAGCAGGTTTAAAGCCTGATTTGGCCTCGTATGAGAGTGAGTTTAAAAATGCAGGAGCTAGAAGAGCTATGCTTTTAAATATGAGCGTTGCAAGCCATTGTCCATTATTAAAAAATGCATCTTTGAAACTTACAAAAGAATTAGAACCTATTTTAAAAGAGAGTTTTAAAAGCGTAGTGTCAAATGTTAATGCAAAAGTGTACAATGATAAAAATCAAGCTCTAACGCTTTTAAGCGAGCAACTCATCAAGCCTGTTCTTTATAAACAAAGCATTAAGGCAATAGATAAAGAAGTAGATTTTTATATAGAATTTGGTGCGAGCGTGTTAAAGGGCTTAAATAAAAAAATCACTCAAAAAGAAACTTATGCCTTAAGTAAAATAGAAGATATTGATGAAATTTTAAAGGTAATTAAATGAAAATAGCTATTTTAGGAGCTATGCCTGAAGAGGTCACTCCTTTACTAGAAACATTAAAAGAATATCAAACAATAGAATATGCAAATAATACTTATTATCTTGCAAAATATAAAAATCATGAATTAATAATCGCTTATTCTAAGATAGGGAAAGTTAATTCCACTCTTAGTGCGGCTATTATGATAGAAAAATTTAAAGCCGAGCTTTTACTCTTTACAGGTGTAGCTGGTGCTTTTAATCCTAGTTTAGAAATAGGGGATTTAATCTATGCTACAAAGTTAGCTCAATATGATTTAGATATCACAGCTTTTGGTCATCCACTTGGTTATGTTCCAGGCAATGAAATTTTTATAAAAACAGATGATAAACTAAATAGTCTTGCTATAGAGGTTGCTAAAGAACTTGGTGTTAAATTACAATCAGGTATTATCGCTACAGGCGATGAGTTTATTTGTGATGAGAATAAAAAAGCAAAAATTAGAGAGATTTTCAATGCAGATGCTTGTGAAATGGAAGGAGCCAGTGTAGCTTTGGTGTGTGATGCTTTAAAAATTCCATGTTTGATTTTAAGATCAATGAGTGATAAAGCAGGTGAAAAGGCTGAATTTGACTTTGATGAGTTTGTAGAAAAATCTGCTAAAATTTCGGCTAATTTTGTCTTAAAAATTTGTGAGAAATTATGATAAATCTTAGTAAAAGACTAATCAGAGAAGTAGCTAAAGCAAACGCCAAGTTTTCCTTAATAGGAGATAATGACAAAGTTTTATTAGGACTTAGTGGCGGGAAAGACTCTCTAGCTTTGGCACATCTTTTAAAGCGTATGCAAGCACACGCACCTTTTAAATTTGAACTTAAAGCAGTAACTTTAAGCTATGGCATGGGTGAAGATTATACCAAACTTCACAATCACTGCAAAGAACATGGTATTGACCATGAAGTGATTGATTCTAATATTTATGAAATTTCAGGCGATACGATTAGAAAAAATTCAAGCTTTTGTAGCTATTTTTCAAGAATGAGACGCGGAGCTTTATATACTTATGCTTTGGAAAATGGTTTTAATAAACTAGCTATAGCTCATCATTTAGATGATGCAGTGGAAAGTTTTTTTATGAATTTTATTTATAATGGCTCTCTTAGGAGTCTAGCTCCCAAGTATAAAAGCAAAAGAGGTGTAGAGGTTATTCGTCCTTTGATTTTTGTAAGAGAAAGACAATTAAGAGAAAATGCTATTAATAATGAATTAGAAGTAATTGGTAATGAATTTTGTCCTGGCATGAAATTAAGTGAAAAAAATGTAAAATTTCCTCATGCAAGAGAAGAAGCTAAGCAGCTTTTAGCAAATTTAGAAAAAGAAAATCCAAAATTATTTACAAGTTTAAAAACTGCATTTGAAAATATCCACACGGATAGCTTTTTTATGGTCAAGGATAATGGCTAATCTTTTAGTTGTTGTTGATTATCAAAATGATTTTATCGATGGTAGCTTGGGTTTTGAAGAAGCTACCAAGATAAAAGATAATATTCTTGCTCTTTTAAAAAATCATCAAGGTGATATTGTTTTTACTTTTGATACGCATGATGAAAATTATTTAAAAACTCAAGAAGGAAAAAATTTGCCTACTTATCATTGCATTAGAGATACTTTAGGTTGGCAAATGCCAGGTGATTTTGATGTGTATTTAAAAAATGCAAAAAAAATATTTTATAAGAATGCTTTTGGTAGCTTAGAATTAGCCAATTTTTTAAAACAAAATTATTATGAAAGTATAGAATTTTGTGGTCTTGTTTCACATATTTGTGTATTTAGTAATATTATTTTAGCTCAAAGCGCTAGCATCACCTCAAAAATTATATTACATAAAAACGCAACAGCGAGTTTTAGTAAGTCTTTGGAAAATAGTGCATATGAAATTTTGCAAGCTTATGGCATAGAACTTTTATAAAATGCAAGGGTATATTTTACACACTCAGAGTGTAAAAGATGAGGATTTAATCGTTTATCTTTTAAGTACTAAAAAAGTTATTAAAAGTTATAGATTTTATGGCATGCGTCATTCTAATATACTAAGTGGGTATAAGATTGATTTTGAGCTTGAAGAAAGTTCGAGATTTTTACCACGTTTAAAAGATGTTTTACATATTGGTTTTTCTTGGATTTTAGATAGAGAGAGAATGTTTTTTTGGCAGGAATTTATTAGACTTTTTTATTGGCATTTAAAAGATGTTGAGGAAATTGATAGTTTTTATTTTGAGCTTTTAGAAGATTGTGCTAAGCGTTTTGAAAAGCAAGATTGCAAACGTGTTATAGTGGATGCTTATTTAAAAATTTTAGATTTTGAAGGGCGTTTGCATAAAAGTTTTGTATGTTTTTATTGTGATGAGTATATTCAAAAAAATGTTGTACTAGTAAGAGCTTTTTTGCCCGCTCATAAAAAATGTGCTTTTGGTTATGAGTTTAATGCTAAAGATCTTGTAAAATTATATAGGAGTTTTAATTCATCGCATTTTAGCGATGAATATATTGATAATTTATATAAAATTATCAAAGAGGGTTTTTAAGGGTAATATCATACATCATAATGACTTCTTGTCTTAATCTTGCAATGATATTTGCACTATCTTTGTGTATATTTTTTGTGATAGTATCTTGGCTATTTTTAATATTTTCAAGCAAATTTTCAAGTTCTTTTTGAGAATTTTGTAGACAAGTTTTTATACATTTTGGTTGGGTTTGTTGTAAAACTTGCTCGAAATTTAAACTTTGATTGTTAAGCTTTGAAGCATGTGCTGCTAAATTATTCGCACTTGTTCTAATGCCACCTAATGCTTTGTAAATCCCTTTTGAATTGATATGAGCTGCCATGAACCTTCCTTGTTTTATGGTATCTCTTCATTCATATTGCTTGATAATTTACAAGCAAAAATCATTCCTTATTGAAAAATTCTTGAATATATTTTCGCATAATTTCTGCATCATTAATGCGATTAACACAATCTCTAAAATTAGAAGCATCATCATAGCCCTTAGAATACTCATGTAAGTGTTTTCTAAAGATGCTTATACCTTGTTCTTTATAATGCTTTAACATTTCTTCAAAATGTGCAAAAATGATTTTATTTTTCATAGCCTTTTCGATTTTTTTGCCAGTTTTTATCTCATAAAATATCCAAGGTTTTCCTACACTTGCACGCCCTATCATCAAAGCATCACAATTTGTTATTTTAAACACCTCTTTGGCGTTATCTTCACTAATATCACCATTTGCAACTAAAGGAATTTTGATATTTTTTTTGGCTAAAGCTATGGCTTCATAATCAGCATTTCCACTATACATTTGTTTTCTAGTGCGACCATGCATACTGATAAAATCTACTCCAGCATTTTCACACGCTTTAGCGATGGCGATGGGATCTTTTTTATCAAATCCTAATCTTACTTTGACACTAGTTAATTTTTTGTTACTTGTTTTTTTGATAAGTTCTAAAATTCTTTGTAATTTATCAAGATCTTGTAAAAGAGCACTACCTGCACATTGTTTTATAACCTTATTTACAGGGCAACCACAATTAAAATCAATCCCATCTATAAAATCAAAACGATTTAAAATTTCTACCGCTTTGCAAATTACACTTTCATCTGAGCCTGCAATTTGAACTATGTAAGGATTTTCAAGTTCAGCTTTTTCTAGCATTTTAAGAGTTTTTGAGCTCTCATAAACTAAGGCATTAGAACTTATCATTTCACTAATGGTTACATCAGCCCCAAATTGTTTAACTAAATTTCTCAAAGGCAAGTCTGAAAAACCTGCCATAGGGGCTAAAAATAAAGGCTTTTTATTAAAATCTATCATTGTATTAATTTTTCAAGTTCTATTTTTTTATTATGTTCTCTTAAAAAGAGCAAGAGTCTAAAGTCTTTATGTTCATTTTGATCATTTCCTAATTCATTAAGCAATTCATCATACATACCAAATTCTGCCAAAGTATAAAGATAAGCTCTTAAAGCTTGAGAATAATTATCTTTTAACTTTTTAAATAAAGCAATTAATACTTGAGGTTCTATTTTTTTACAAAGTATTTTAGCACAGCGTAAATATGACTTATCATCTAAAGTATTCATACTAAGTAAAACTTCGATTTCAGCGTGATTTAATTCTAAGTTTTCTTTTTCAAATCTATCCAAAAGCAATAAAATATCATCTTGGTTTTTTTGAACTTTTAGTGTTTTAATCTGACTATAAGGCGCATTTTCTAATACCATTTTATAAGCAAAAATTTCTAGCTCACTAGCTAAGGTATCTTTGTTTTTGATAAAAGAAAAAGCATAATTGCTATCATTTTGAAAGCGATTTTTTTCATTTAAAATGAAAATTTCATTATTTGAATCTAATTTATATTTTTTTAATTCCACAAATTCTTTTTTATCTAAGTGTTCAAAAATATCAATAATTTCATCTATTTTAGGATTTTGAATTTTTTCTTTAAAACAAAGAGCTTGCGTATCTTTTGCAATGTTTTGAAATTCTTGAGTTTTGAATTTAATCCTGCTTATTTTTTTTAAAAAAATATCAATAATAAAATTTTCATAATTTTTACTATCTTTAATTAGATTTTTATATTGTAAATGTTTTAAAAAGCCATAAAAACTCATATGTGCTAAAGCTAGTATCATCAAAAGTAAAGCAGGCAAAACAACCCATAAGCTAATAGGCAAATTTAATTCAAAAGTGGAAATTGTAAAAGTATAATTTCCTAAATTTAGATTATAAACTAAGGCTGCGATGATTAGAAGATAAACTAAACTTGCAAAGAAAAATAATCTAATTTTCATAGCTCTTTCCTTTTTTCTAAATTTTCACGACAATTTATGCAATATTTTGCGTGAGGTTTAACCTTAAGTCTTTCAGGATGAATATCATCTTCACAATATTCACAAATACCATAAGTATTGTTATCTATTTTGCTTAATGAATGTTTAATTTCTTCTAGTTCAGCTTTTAAATTTTCATTGATTTTAAAGTCGATATGAGAGCTATTGTCAATTTGCTGTAAATCAACTTCATCTCTAGGTTCACTATCTTGTAGATTATGGATATTGTCTATATTGCCTTGAAGTTCTTGTAAAATTTCTTTTTGTCTTTGAAGTAATATATTTTTAAATTCTTCAAGATTTAATTCTTGCATAAACGCTCCTATTTGTGATATGGGTGATTTGTATTAATGCAAAATGCACGATAAATTTGCTCTAAAAGCATAGTTTTAGCAAATTTATGTACCAAGGTCATTTTGCTAAGAGCTATGCTTGTATGCATTTGTGTAATAAATTCTTGCTCAAATCCATAAGCACCGCCTATAAAAAATGTAATTTCATTTTTATCTTGCAATAATTTTGCAAATTCTACACTTGTAAATTCTTTACCCTTTTCGTCTAATGCTATGCAAAAACCTTTTTTGTAAGGACTTAGTGCATTTGTATAAGATTTTTTTGCTTCTGTGGCGTTAGTGTTTTGTGCTTGATTAATTTTGTTATTAAAAACACATATATCATTAAAACTACAAAATTTCTTAATAAGCTTAGTATAATACTCATCTATCTTACTAAATTCATCATTGTTATTTTTTTGAATGCTTAAAAGATTAATTTGCATTTTTAGTTTTTAGAAAAAAATCTTAAAAAGTCTGCTATAAATTTTTTATGTTCACTTCTTTCTACAATCGCATCAATCAACCCATGTTCAAGTAAAAATTCAGCCTTTTGAAAGCCTTCTGGTAAATCAGCTCCTATGGTTTGTTTGATAACCCTAGCTCCTGCAAAGCCTACTAAAGCACCAGGTTCAGCCATGATGATATCTCCAAGCCAAGCAAAAGATGCGCTTACACCACCCATAGTTGGATCAGTTAAGACTGAAATATAAGGAAGTTTTTCTTCTGCTAATAGTTTTAACGCTGCACTTGTTTTGCTCATTTGCATTAAAGAATAAGTGCTTTCTTGCATTCTAGCTCCACCACTTGCACTCACTATAACAACAGGAGTTTTTTTCTCAATAGCTCTTTCAATAGCTCTAAGAATTTTTTCACCTTCTACTGAGCCTAAGCTTCCGCCCATGAAAGAAAAATCAAAAACAACTAATTGAGTTTTTATCCCATCTATGGTGCATTCCCCGCTTATTATGGCGCTTTTTCTACCTGTTTTTTCTTCATTTTCTGCTAATCTTTTTTTATACGATTTGCTATCTACAAATTTAAGTGGATCGATTGCATGTAAGTCTTTATCCATTTCCACAAAAGAGCCTTCATCGCTAAGTAATTCAATGCGTTTTAGGGGGTTTAATCTCATATGAAAATTACATTTAGGACAAACATTATAACAAGTTTCTATTTCTTTATAATACATTAACGCATGACAAGAATTACATTTTACCCAGTGATTTGGAGCTTCACTTGGAGCGGCTTGCTTGCGTCTTATACTAGAAAAAATATCTAAAAAATTCATTATCTCTACCTAAAATAAAATTTCAAAATTATAGCAAGATTTTATTGCTTTTAAAATCTTGCACCCAACATAAACTCAAATTTGCTCAAATCGTCTTTTGAGCTAGTATTAAATGGTTTAGCAAAAACTAAATTTAAAGCACCTAGTGGGGTTAACCACTCAAAGCCAACGCCTGTACTCCATCTTTGAATTTGACTTAAAGAACTCTCTCCTATAGCACCATAATCAAAAAATACACTACCTCTAAGTTTGATTCTATCAAAGATTGGAAAGCTAAGTTCTACAGAATTTGCAAAAGCCACTGTACCACCTGTTTCATCACCCCATTCATTTTTAGGACTCACGCTTCTTCTATCAAAACCTCTAATAGTTCCTATACCACCAAGATATAATTTTTCATTGATAGGTAAATAACCTTGATCCCATACTTTATAAAAACTCGCTTTATAACGATAAATCAAATCCCAACCTATAAACTCTTCCAAGCCTTGATAATAATTAAATTTAGTAGTAGAGCTTATAAATTCTTGATCCCCGCCTAAGCCTGCATATTCAAGCGAAGTTGAGGCGATAAAACCTGATCTTGGCAAATAATAATCATCTGTATTGTTAAACACTATCGAAGGAGTGATGGAACTTTTATAAGTTTTTCCAAGTTTATATCCTTGAGCGATTAAGCGATCACTTAAATGATAAATATCACTTTGTTCAAGATTATAAGTTAAATCTATGCTTGTATATCTTCCTAAAGTTTTACCAACGCTTATGTCAAAACCATAGTTTCTCTCATCATAGCTATCCCATTCTAAACGATCTGAATATAATGATCCTCCAAGAGAATAATCACTATCATTTACTCTAGGATTTCTTAAAGATACTCTACCAGAAAGTGTATCATCGCCTTTGTCTATACTCACACTTCCTTTCATACCAGAGCCTAAGATATTTGCATCAGATAATGAAGCGCTAAGTAAAATTCCATCACTAGTTCCATAGCCAATACCACCTGAAATGGCTCCAGTTGAAGCTTCCTTGACTTCTACTATCAAATCAATATGCGTATCATCTACTCTTTGTTCTTTAATATCTACATTTTCAAAATATGCAGTTCTTCTTAAGGCATTTCTTGAGTCTATTAAATCAGTTCTATTGTAAAGATTACCTTCGGTTAGGTAAAGCTCTCTACGAATAACTCTATCAACTGTTTTGGTATTGCCTGAAATTTCAACATTTCTAACATATACTTTTTCATTAGGTATGACTTTAAAAATAATCATAGCTTCATGATTTTCTTTATCTTTTTGTATATCAGGTATAACTTGTACAAAAGCATAGCCTAAATCTGCTGTTTTAGTTTCTATAGTCTTTATATCTTCTCTTAGTTTTTCTATATTAACTATTTTTCCAACACTTAATTTTAAATCATTTGTCAAAGCTTCATTTTCTTCATCACTAAAAATTGGATTAAAAATTTTAATCCCTTTGACTTTATAAACTTCACCCTCGTTGATAAAATAAGTCAAATCAGCTTGATAAGTATCTGTGTAAGTATTTAAAAAAGCAGGAGATACGCTTACATCAAGATAACCTTCTTTTAAATATACATCTGAAATTCTTGAGCTATCATTTGCTAAATCAAAGATTTTAAGCTTACCATCGTTAAAACCCCACATCCAGCCTAGGGCTTCTCTTTGTTTATTTGCTACCGCAGGTTCAATATCTGAATAGCTTAAATTTTTTGCACCACTTAAATGCACTTTTTCTATGATGATATTTTCCCCACGATTTACAACAAAAGTAAGTTTTAATGAACTTGAATTGCTTAATTTTTCATCTTTGATTTCTACAACAGTATCATAAAAACCTTTGGCCTGATAAAAAAGTTTGATCTTTTCAGCAGCTTCTTTAGCTGAATTTTCATCATATAAAATTCCAGGTTTTAAGCCAACAAGGCTTTCTATTTGTTTTCTATCATTACTTGCTATACCTTGAATATCTATTTTTCCAATGGAAGGTTTTTCTACTACTTTAAAAATCAGCACCCCATTTTTTTCTTCTACTACTATGTCTTTAAAATAATTTCTATCAAAAAGATTTTTAATCGCTGTATCTATACTAGCAGGATCAATTTTTTGTCCTATTTTTAATTTAGAAATCGCAATAGCGCTTTCTTTAGAAAGTTGCGATAAGCCTTCAAATTTTATATCTTTAATCGTAGCTGCACATAAAGAACTTGAGAGTGCAAAGAAAACAAACCATTTTTTCATCAAATCTACCTAAATTTTTATATACAAAATCGTTATAATACCAAAATATTTTTAACTAATGCTTTTTAAGGAAAATTTATGAAAGTAGGTATAATCGGACTTGGCTTAATAGGTGGATCTTTGGGTCTTAGCTTAAGAGAGAATAAATTAATAGATTTAGTTTGTGGATATGATATAAACAAAGAATTTGAGCAAATCGCACTAGAGCGAAAATTAATAGATAAAATTGTTTCTTTTGAAGAATTAAAAAAATGTGATGTGATTTTTTTAGCTATTCCTGTAAGAGCTATTGTAAAAATCTTAAAAGAATTTCAAGGCATTTCTAAAGATTGTACTATCATCGAGCTTGGAAGCACAAAAGAAGAAATTATTAAAAATTTACCTTCTTATTTGAAAAGTCAATTTATCGCAGCTCATCCTATGGCAGGAACTGAAAATAGTGGTCCAAATGCAGCTATAAAAGATTTATATAAAAATGCAGTTTGTGTTTTGTGTGATGTGCAAAATGCTGATCATATCCATCAAAAAAGGGCTATAGAAATTTTTTCAGATTTAGGAATGAAGCTTGTATTTATGGATAGTATTGCGCATGATCATCATGCTTCTATCATTTCACACTTACCGCATGTGATTAGTTTTTCTTTAGCAAATTTTGTGATGAAAGAAGAAAATAAAAAAAATATAGCTCACCTAGGAGGCCCTTCTTTTAAAGATATGTGCAGGATTGCTAAGTCAAACCCTCAAATGTGGAGCGGTATTTTTGAACAAAACAAACAAAATTTATTAAATTCTATTGATTTATTTCAAAAAGAATTACAAGAATGTAAAAAAATGATAGAAAAATGTGATATAAATGAGCTTGAGACTTGGATTAAAAGTGCAAATAAATTAAGAGAAATTCTATAAAATTTTTTATAATTTACTCTTAATTTGCTAAAGAATAATATATTTTTAAAAAATATAGATTGAAAGTGAAAATATGGTTTTTGCGCGTAAAAGATCAAATAAAAAATGGATTTTTGTAGTTTTTTTAATACTTTTAGCCTTTGTGGTGTTTGTTTTAAATACAAAGTTGTTTGAAAAAAATCCTCCGTTGATTCAAACAAAATCAGATGTAATTTATAGTAATTTAACAGATCCTATATCTATAGAAATAAGCGATGAAAGTGCTTTAAAAGATGTTAAAGTCACACTATTTAAGGCAAATGAGTTAAATGGTGAAATACTTGTTAATGAGCATGTTAAAGGCAATAAAAAAAGCATTCATTTTGATTTAAAATTACCAAAACCAGCTTATAAAGAAAAAGTCGATTCATATAAACTTGTAATAGAAGCAAGTGATAGTAGTTTTTGGAATTTCTTTTTAGGAAATCAAGCGCTTAAAGAAGTGAAAGTTATCATTGATACCAAAAAACCACTTGTAGAAATTTTAGACAATTCTTACCAAATCGAACAAGGTGGAGTAGGTAGTGTGGTATTTAAAGCAAGTGATGAGAATTTACAAGAAGTTTATATCACAACCGATAAAGATAAAATTTTTAAAGCAACTCCTTATGTGAAAGAAGGATATTATGCTGCTTTGATTCCTTGGGAGGCGACTGATGAGCACTTTAGAGCTTATGTGGTGGCAGTAGATAAAGCAGGTAATGTAAACAAACAAAGAATTAGATATTATTTTACTAATAAAAAATACCGTGTATCAAATATAAAAGTAAGTGATAGATTTTTAGATGGTAAGATTGAATTTTTAGCACAAAAATATGCTCCAAAAGATAGAGAATTAAGTAGGCTTGAAAAATTTAAATTTGTGAATGAAGATTTAAGAGCTTCTAATGAAGTTATCATTCATGATATTACAAGCAAAGTTCCTGATACTATGATTAATAATTTTAAAGTTAATCTTTTCAAGCCTTTAAAAAATGGCCAAAAAGTAGCTGATTATGCTGATCATAGATTTTATTCTTATAATAATCAAGCTTTTAGTAGCTCTTATCATATGGGGCTTGATTTAGCAAGTATAAAAGAAGCACCTATTATTAGTAATAACGATGGTGAAGTGGTATTTGTACAAGAAAATGGAATTTATGGATTAAATATTATTATTTATCATGGCTTTGGGATTTATACTCTTTATGGACACTGCACTAATGTGGATGTAAATGTGGGTGATAGAGTTAGAGCAGGTGATGTTATAGGTACTACAGGCACTACAGGTTTAGCACTTGGAGATCATGTGCATTTTGGTGTTTTAGTACAAGGAGTTGAAGTGCGTCCTGAGCAATGGCAAGATGCAAAATGGATAAAAGAAAATATCTATAATGTATTAGAGTCAAGCAAAAAAAGAATTTTGAGTGAATAAAAATGAATCAAACAACAATAGCAAAAGAAGTTAAAGGTGTTGGCATAGGTTTACACAAGGGTGAGCCTATTAGTATAAAATTAGAGCCATTAGAAGCTGGCAGTGGTATAGTGTTTTATAGAAGTGATTTGGGAATTTCTTATGAAGCAAAGCCTGAAAATGTCATCGATACGCAAATGGCTACTGTAATAGGCGATCATAGGGGTTATGTTTCTACTATAGAGCATTTAATGAGTGCAATTAATGCTTATGGTATTGACAATGTGCGTATAGTTTTAGATGCTAATGAAGCTCCTGTAATGGATGGTAGTAGTATAGGCTTTTGTATGATGCTTGAAGAAGCAGGCATAAAAGAGCTTGACGTGGCTAAAAAAATTTTAGTGATTAAAAAAATTGTAGAAGTAAAAGAAGGTAATAAATTTGTGCGTTTAAGTCCTACGGATATGCCTATTATAAACTATACAATCGAATTTGATAATCCTATTATAGGTAAGCAAAATTATTGTTTTGAATTTAGCAAACAAAACTACATAGAGCAAATAGCAAGAGCAAGAACCTTTGGCTTTTTAAAGGATGTTCAAGCTTTAAGAGCTATGAATTTAGGTCTTGGTGGAAGCTTAGAAAATGCTGTTGTAATTGATGATAATCGTATTTTAAACCCTGAAGGTTTGCGTTTTAAAGATGAATTTGTGCGTCATAAAATTTTAGATGCCATAGGTGATTTAACCTTGCTTGGATGTAGAGTTTTTGGAGACTATACTTCTTATGCAGGTTCGCACAAACTTAATCATCTTTTAACAAAAGAACTTTTAAAAGATCCTAGTGCTTATGAAGTGGTAAGTTTAGAAAAAAGTGCATATAAAGTTTATGAAAAGGTTTTTGCATAAAAAAGGTTACTTTACTTTTAAATGCCATAGCAAAACCTTTAATGCTTGGTATTTATGAAAATGATGTATTGATAAAAACCATTGAGAACGATTTAAAAGTTAGTGAAGTTTTGCCAAAAATACTGCAAGATTTACTTTCACAATATGAGTTTGAAAAGCTTATTTATGTACATGGACCAGGCTCTTACATGGGTATAAAGATTTCTTATGTTTCTTTTAAAACCCTAGCCATAGTTAAAAATATACCTTTAAAAGCTATTAGCGCTTTTGAGCTAAATAATAACGCTCCTATAGCCGCTAATAAGCATTTGTGTTTTGTAAAAAAAGATGATGAGATTGTTTTAGAAAAGACACAAGCGGGAAGTTTTTTTATGCCCCAAAGTTTAAAAGGTTTAAATTTCAGTAAAGAAAATACACCTTTTTATGTTTTAGATGCGATTAATTAAGGTAAAAAATGAAGATTTTAGTTCCTGCTACAAGTGCAAATTTAGGTCCTGGTTTTGATTGTTTGGGTTTGAGTTTAAAATATTTTAATCAAACCATAGTTGAAAAATCTAAATTTTTTAGCATTAGCATACACGGAGAAGGTGAAAATAATATCTATCTTAAAAAAAATAATAGTTTTGTCAATATTTTTTATGAAATTTATCAAAGACTTAGTGGTAAAAAAGATAATTTCCGCTTTGTTTTTCAAAATAATATCCCTTTAGCTAGAGGCATGGGAAGTTCTTCTGCTGTAATAGTTGGAGCTATTGCTTGTGCCTATGAATTAAGTGGGTTTAAAGCGGATAAAAATACCATTTTAAATGAAGCTTTAAAATATGAAAACCATCCAGATAACATAGCTCCAGCAACACTTGGGGGTTTTGTGTGTGCATTAACTCATAATGAAAAAGTTTTAGCTATAAAAAAAGAAGTAGATAAAGATTTACAAGCTATTATAACCATACCAAATGTAGCGATGAATACTCAAAAATCAAGAGCAGTTTTAGCTAAAAAAATCAACCTAGAAGATAGCATTTTTAATCTTTGTCATGCTTCATTTTTAACTGCTTGTTTTTTAGAGAAAAAATATGATTTATTAAAATATGCAAGTTTGGATAAACTTCATCAAAACCAAAGAATGAAGCTTTTGCCCGAGCTTTTTGAAGTGCAAAAACTAGCTTTAGATAATAATGCTCTCATGAGCACGCTTTCAGGTTCAGGCTCGAGTTTTTTTACTCTAGCTTATAAAGATGATGCTAAACAAATCAAAGAAAAAATCAAAAATAAATTTGCTAAATTTAGAGTTGAGCTTTTAGAATTTGATGATGAGGGCTTTAAAATTTGCTAAAAATTCCAAAAAAAAGATATAATTTTGAAAAATCATATACCCATTAGAATGTGCATTGTTTGCAAAGGTCGTTATGAAAAGCAAAGTTTGCATCAATTTCAAATAAAAAATTCTCAAATTATCACTAAAGTGGAATTTGGTAGGAGTTTATATATTTGTAATTCATGTTTTGAAAAAGATGAAAAAACATTGCAAAGGGCTTTTATGAGAGCTTGCAAAGGCAATTTTCATGGTAATATAAATCAGCAGGATTTAAAGGAGATATTTTTTAATGGCAGATGTAAAGATTAGCGAGATCGCTCAAGAGTTAGGATATACAAGTAAAGAAATTATAGAAAAAGCTAATGAAATGGGCTTAGAAGATATCAAATCCCCTAATAAAAAAGTATCTTCTGAAATCGCAGAAGCGATTTATCAATACGTTCAATCCGGTGAAATACTAGATGTGGTAAAAAAAGTAGCCAAACCTAAAAAAGAAAGTGCAGCAAAAAAAACTACTAAAAAAGAAGAAAGTAAAAAAGAAGAGAAAAAAACTACTACCAAAAAAGAAAGTAAAAGCTCTGCTAAAGTAGTAAGTGAAAAAAAAGATGAAATAAAAAAAGAAGAAAAACAACCTGAAAATCCTATAAAAAATGAAGTATTAGAAGAAAAAAAAGAAGAAATTAAACTCGATGAAAAGCTAGGTTCTAATTTAAATTTAGCCAAAAGAAGAGGCTTGGTCATCGTTAAAAAGAAAAAAGAAGAAAGCAAAGAAACTCAAATAAACAAAGAAGAAAAACTTAGTACACAAACTACTCAAGGTTTAAGCCTTAGTATGATTTTTTCAAATTCAGATGAGAATTTAAAAAGAAAGAAAAAAGAAAAGAAAAATCATCCTGTAGCAAGCAAAAAAGAAAGCACTACTAAAATGGATCTTTTAGGAGATAAAGACTTTGCTGATATCTCTTTAGAAGATGATGATATGGTAGTTTTACCTGATTTTAGTGTAAAAGAAAACAAACCAGCACAACCAGCAAACAAAAAACAACCAAATATCTTAAAGCAATCTTTAAATAATTCTATCAATCCATTTGGCGAGGGTGGTATACAAAGAAGAAGTCGTAAAAAACCACCTAAAAAGGTAGAAAAAAAAGAAAGTGAAGCGATCACAAGTGTAAGTATACCTAAAGAAATTCGTGTGTATGAATTTGCTGAAAAACTTGGTAAAAACACCGGAGAAGTTATCTCTAAACTTTTTATGCTTGGTATGATGACGACTAAAAATGACTTTTTAGATGAGGATGCTATAGAAATTCTTGCAGCTGAATTTGGCGTGGAGATTAATATCATTGATGAAGCTGATGAGTTTGATTATGTAAAAGATTATGATGAAAATCAAACAGAAGAGAATTTAAGCCAAAGAGCCCCGGTTATCACTATCATGGGGCATGTGGATCATGGTAAAACTTCTTTACTTGATTATATAAGAAAATCACGCATTGTAAGTGGCGAAGCAGGCGGGATCACTCAGCATGTGGGCGCTTATATGGTGGAAAAAAATGGTAGAAAAATCACTTTTATCGATACTCCAGGCCATGAGGCATTTACTGCTATGCGTGCAAGGGGAGCTAGTATAACGGATATTGTTATTATCGTAGTAGCTGCAGATGATGGGGTAAAACCACAAACTAAAGAAGCGATCAATCATGCAAAAGCAGCTAATGTGCCTATCATCATTGCTATTAATAAAATGGATAAAGAAAACGCAAATCCTGACATGGTAAAAACCCAGCTAGCAGAAATGGATATCATGCCAGTAGAATGGGGTGGAAGCCATGAGTTTGTGCCAGTTTCAGCTAAAAAGGGTGATGGTATAGAGGATTTACTTGAAATTGTATTATTACAAGCTGATATTTTAGAGCTTAAGGCAAATCCAAAAGCTCATGCTAAAGCAAGTATTATAGAATCTTCGGTTCAAAAAGGTAGAGGTCCTGTGGCTACTATCATCGTGCAAAATGGTACTTTAAGAGTGGGAAATACTGTCGTAGCAGGGGAAGCTTATGGTAAAGTGCGTGCTATGAGTGATGATCAAGGCAAAGCTTTAAAAGAAATAGGCCCAGGTGAGTGCGGAGTGATCATAGGTCTTAGTGAAGTAGCTGATGCAGGAGAAACGCTAATAGCTGTAGATAGCGATAAACAAGCAAGAGAATACGCTAATAAACGCCATGAATACAACCGCCAAAAAGAACTAAGCAAATCCACTAAAGTAAGCATAGATGAGCTTGGTGCAAAAATCAAAGAAGGCAATTTAAAAGCCCTTCCTGTGATCTTAAAAGCAGATGTGCAAGGTTCACTTGAAGCGATTAAAGCTAGTTTAGAAAAACTCAAAAACGATGAGATCAAGGTTAATATCATCCATAGTGGGGTAGGTGGGATTACTCAAAGTGATATAGAGCTTGCAAGTGCTAGTGAAAACTCTATCGTTTTAGGCTTTAATATACGCCCAACTGGTGAGATCAAAGAACGCGCTAAAGATAAAGGCGTAGAGATAAAAACTTATAATGTTATTTACAATTTGCTTGATGATGTAAAAGCCTTACTAGGCGGTATGATGAGTCCTATCATCTCTGAAGAACAACTTGGTCAAGCTGAAATTCGCCAAGTGATCAATGTACCAAAACTAGGCCAAATCGCAGGTTGTATGGTAACAGAAGGCACGATCAATCGTGGTGCGAAAATCAGACTCATTAGAGATGGGGTTGTGGTATTTGAAGGCAATGTAAGCTCGCTCAAACGCTTTAAAGATGATGTAAGAGAAGTTGCAAAAGGCTATGAATGCGGTGTAGGCATAGAAGGTTGTAATGATATGAGAGTGGGGGATTATATAGAAAGTTACAAAGAAGTTGAGGAACAAGTAAGCCTATGAACCCAGCTGAAATCAAAAAGCTACGCACAGAAAGCATTTTAAAAGAGCTTATACCAGAAGCTTTAGCAAATTTAGACAACGAAGCTTTAAAAAATTTGTGCGTAGTGGATGTAGAGTGCAAAAAAGGCAGATATGATGCTTTTGTGTATTTAGATAAAATGTTTTTTAATACCCAAGAGCAAGAAATCATACTCAATCAACTTAAAAAAGCCGCCCGTGCTTTGCAAAATTACTGCATGAGTGAGCAAGGGTGGTATAGATGTCCGAATTTTCACTTTAAATTTGATGATAGATTAGAGTATCAAAACCACATGGATGCTTTATTTGAAAAAATCAAAAAGGAACAAAATGAATCTTGAAGCACTTTGTAAAGAAGCAGGGCTTAGCTTTTATGATGATGAGCTAGTAAGTGAAAATGGTAGAAAGATTTATAGAATTTATGTGCAAAAAGAAGGTGGGGTAAATCTTGATGATTGTGCTAGGCTTAGTGAGATTTTATCGCCTATTTTTGATGTAGAGCCACCTGTGAGTGGGGAGTATTTTTTAGAAGTATCAAGCTGTGGGCTTGAGAGAAAACTTAGTAAAATCGGGCATTTTGCAAAAAGCATTAACGAACTTGTAAAAATCACAACTAATGAAAAAGAAAAAATCGAAGCAAAAATCATCGCCGTAGATGATGAAAATATCACTTTAGAAAATTTAGAAACTCAAGAAAAAACTACTATAAATTTTAGCGACATAAGAAAAGCTAAAACTTTCATACAATGGTAAAAAATTAGAATTCTAAATTTTTACCAAATTAATATATTATAATCTATTGTATAAACTACATTTTTTCAATTGTCTATAAATAGACATGATGTTTAGTTTTTAATTAAGGAGTGATAATGACCACGGAAGAACTAGGCTTAAAATTAAAGGATATGTATGAAAATGCACCCAAAGGAAATAAAGTTACTTATATTCATTATTTTGGCATTATATTTGCAGAAGAAATTAGAAAAAATAGTCTCAATGAAATTGTTAAATATGCAAATATATCTAAAAGCTATGTAGCTGAAATAGCAAAGGCTATTTCTTTAGCTGATGTGTTAAATCAAAATAATATAATTCAATATAATCACAATAGTTATAAAAATAAAGAAAATCAAAATCCACCTTTAAATCAAATTCTTTATGGGCCTCCAGGGACAGGAAAAACTTATCAAACGATAGATAAGGCTTTAGAGATTATATCAAAAGAAGAAAAAATACAAATTCCAAGCAAAGATGATAGAGCAAATAGAAAAAAGTTATTTGATGAATATGTAAAAAAAGGGCGAATAGTTTTTACTACTTTTCATCAAAGCTATGGATATGAAGAATTTATAGAAGGTATAAAGCCTGATATCGATAACGCAGCGGAAAATTCTCAAGAAGTAAATTATAAAATAGAAAAGGGAGTTTTTAAAGAACTTTGTGAAAAAGCTTTAGATAATTATGAGAATAGTATCTTAAATGCAGATGAGTTAAATAAAAAAATAGAATTAAAGGAAAAAGTTGAAAATTTTTTAAATTGGCTTTTGGAAACAAATGAGCCTATTAGTAAAACAAAGGGTGGAAATTTCTTTGTTGTTGATATCAATGATAAAACGGTTATGATTTATAGTGAAGGAGTAGAGAGATTTGATGGAAATTTTAATTTAAGTATATCTATATTTATGGAATTATTAAAACATCATGATGAATTTAATAATGCTGCTGAAATGTTTAAAAAAGTATTTGATAGAGATTATGCCGATAGAACTCATACTTATTATTTTAATTTAGTGAAAAAATTTAAAGCATATGAAAAACAATCAACTGTAAAGAATGAAAATAAGAAAAACAATGATAATTCTTTAAAACCTTACATAATCATCATAGATGAGATTAATCGTGGTAATGTAAGTAAAATTTTTGGTGAGCTTATAACCTTGATAGAGCCTAGCAAAAGGATAGGTGAAGAAGAGGAAATAAAAGTAAAATTACCTTATAGTGGTAAAGATTTTGGAGTGCCTAAAAATGTTTATATCATAGGCACTATGAATACGGCTGATAGAAGTATAACTTCACTTGATACAGCATTAAGAAGACGTTTTGAATTTATCGAGATGATGCCTGATGTTGAAGAGTTAGAAAAATCAAAATATAAAGATGTAAATTTAAAAAAATTATTAGAAGCTATAAATACTCGCATAGAATACTTGCTAGATAGAGAAAAGACTATAGGACATGCATTTTTTATAGGTATTGATAGTTTAGATGACTTAAAAAAAGTTTTTCAAAATAAAATCATCCCACTATTACAAGAGTACTTTTACAATGATTATGCTTTGATAAATGCAGTTTTAAATGATAATGGTATGATTTTTGAAGATAAAAAAGATGATAAATATCTTCAAAAAAAGAATTTATATAATGTTGATAATGAGAGAAATATTTATAGTATCGCTCCATTTGATGATGAAATTTGGAACGATATAAAAACATATCAAGCAATATATGATGATAAAATAACAAATAAAACAAAAAACGAAAATGAATAACACCTTTTCTATCATCGAATACCAAGATTTTTCTAAAGAAGATTTAAAAGAAATTTTCAAAGAAAAAGCTGAAATATTTTATAAAGAGCTAGAAGACTTCGCAAAAAACAATGAAAGTCTTCTAGGCTTTAAAAGTAAAAACGCCTTAAAAGCTAAAAATTATGTCGGCATTATACAGACTAAAAGCGGTGTTTTAGAAATTTTGCCAAAATGCACAAATTTGGATAGCTATAAAGAAAAAAAAGATAAATCTTTGAAAGTTTCAAAGAGCAAGTTAAATTATGCCTATACAATAAGCAATGGTAATAAATTATATACTAATTTTAGCTATTTTCAAGAATATAAAATTGTGAAAAACATTAAAGTAAAAAAATGGTATAGTATAAAAGAGATAAATTTCAACCCCAAAAATCTTTTAATTAACATGCTAACAACCTTAAAAAATTTCCCTTTTAAAAAATCTCAAATTTCATCTTTACAAATTGCTAAAATGCCTTTGTTTGAAGTATTTATCGCGATGTTTTTAGATGAATTTGATAGTGTGTATAAAAAAGGTTTGATGAGATCTTATGTATGTAGCGAAGAAAACAGAACTTTTTTAAAAGGAAAATTACTTTTTAATGAGCATATAAAATCAAATTTAATACACAAAGAAAGATTTTTCACAAGTAGCGATGAGTTTGTTTTAGACATAGCTCCAAATCGCTTGATAAAATCAACGCTAAATTTTTTAAAATCCAAAACAAGCTTGAATAAATTTAAAATCATCAAAGCTATGCAAATGCTTGATGAGGTAGAATTTTCTAAAAATTATGAAAAAGATTTTAGTTTTAAAATTTCAAGACATTTTGATTATTATGAAAATATACTTTCTTGGTGTAAGGTATTTTTACAAAATCAAAGCTTTGCTCCATATAAAGGCAAAAACGAAGCTTTTGCTTTGCTTTTTCCTATGGAAAAACTTTTTGAAAACTATGTAGCTTATATGTTTAAACTTGCTAATCCTAGTGAAAATATAAAAACCCAAAGTAGTGGAAAGTATCTAATCTCAAAAAATGATGAAAAATGTTTTATGTTAAAGCCTGATTTATATATAGAAAATAAAATGATCTTAGATACCAAATGGAAAATTCCAGATGATAACGAAGATGAGAAAAAGCATGGCATATCGCAAAGCGATTTATACCAAATGTTTGCTTATGCAAATAAATACGAGATAAAAGAAATTTATCTTATTTATCCTCTATGTGAGAGAACTTTTGACTTAAGAGAGAAATTAAAAACTAAAGATATTGAGTTTTTAGCACAAGGTTTTTTAAAAGCTTGCGATGAACATGTAAAGCTTAAGGTATTTTTCGCACCTTTACCTTTTTAGGAAGTAACATGAATCACGAATTTTATATGAATTTAGCCATAGATGAAGCTTGGAAATATCAGCTTTTAACCTACCCAAATCCAGCCGTAGGCTGTGTGATCTTAGATAAAAATGGCAAAATTTTAAGCATAGAAGCACACAAAGAAGTAGGTAAGGCTCATGCAGAGCTTGAAGCAGTGAGTAAAGCCTTAAAAGTGCTTAATCCAAATTTAGATTTACCCCAAAATGCAAATGATTTGCATGAGTTTATTTGTCAAAATCATCAAGGGTTATTAAAAGGCGCTAGTGCTTATGTGAGTTTAGAACCTTGTAATCATCAGGGCAAAACTCCACCTTGTGCGAAACTTTTTAGCGCACTTGGTTTTAGTGAAGTTTTTATCGCTACTAAGGATGAGCATAAGCTTGCAAGTGGTGGAGCAGAGTTTTTAAAAGATCAAGGCATAAAAGTTCACATGGGAATTTGCGAGCAAAGAGCCAAAGAGCTTTTAAAACCTTTTTTAAAATGGCAAAAGTCAAGCTTTAAATTTTTTAAACTAGCCCTTTCTTTAAACGGCTCTGCTTATGGTAAAATCGTAAGTTCTAAAGCAAGTAGAACCTATGCTCATGCATTACGCTCAAAGCTTGATTTACTTGTAGTAGGTGGAGAAACTATAAGGCATGATAGGCCTATTTTAGATGCAAGGTTAGTTCAGGCTAAAGCACCAAATTTATGCATACTAAGCCGTCAAAATTTAGAAAGTTTTGATCCAAACATTCCTTTATTTAGCGTAGCTGAAAGAGAAATTTTTACAAGCATTCCTAGCAAAGCAAAGTTTATCATGTATGAGGGCGGGGAGAATTTTTTAAAAGCCTTTAAAGATGAGTTAGATATGCTTTTGATTTTTTCAAGCTCAAATTTAAATACCTTTGAAAATGTTAAGTTAGATTTAAAACTAAAGCCTTTATATAAAGGCTTTTTAGAAAATGATACTTATGGATTTTATGAGATTATTAAATCTTAATAAATTTTTTGTGAGCTTACTTGTGTGAAAAATCGTGCTAAAGTGTTAGCAAAAAAGCTAGCGCTTTGCTCTTCTAATCGTTTTAAAAATTTATCTATGGCATCTTCTTTTTGCCAGATAGGGTTTTGTACTTTGGCTAGTTTTTCTAGCTCTTTTTTGGCTTGCTCATAATTGCCTATTTTATCAATGAGTTTTAATTTTAAAGCCTCATTTGCTAAAAATACTTTCGCATCAGCCCATGAGTTTGTTTGATTTAAGTCTAATTTACGATTTTTAGCTACAAATTGCGTGAAAAGCTCATAGCTTTGATTGGCTAAATTTTGCAAAAAGTCTTTTTCATCTTCACTCCATTTACGCATGAAAGTTCCCGCTTCTTTGTAATTTCCTGCTTTGATAGTTTGCTCATTTATACCAAGTTTTTGTGCAAGCTCGCTTACTTCAAAGCCTTGCATGATTACCCCGATAGATCCTACAAAGCTAGCAGGATTAGCGATGATCATATCAGCTCCTACTGCACTTAAGTAGCTTCCACTTGCTATAGTTCCACCTGCATAGACTACCACAGGTTTTTTAGCTTTAAGATCTTGTATGGCTAAAGCTATTTCCATACTTGGCGCAAAAGCCCCACCAGGGCTATCTATAAAAAGCAAAACCCCTTTTATAGCTTTATCATCTTTGACTTTGTAAATTTGTTCTAAAAGATTGCTCGCATCGCTAATTTCACCTTTAAGATTAATTTGAGCTAAGTTTGCATTAGAAAGCTTGGCATTATCCCCGCTTGGAGTAAGGATCAAAAACACGATAAACAAAAACACAAAGGTTTTAAAATAAGTGTTGATATAAGAGATGATTTTTCCAATTCCTTTAAAAAATGATTTTATAATTTGCATTCTTTTCCTTCTATAAAAAGTTTTAACACTTCTTTGCTTTGTAAGATAAATTGCAAAGGAAGTTGTTTTAAATTTACACTATTTGGTAAAGCAAAAAGGCTAAAATCAGCGATTTTGCCTTTTTGAATTTGGCCTAGGTTTAAATTTAAAGCTTTTGCGGCTTTGTTTGTTGCCATTAAAAGCAATATTTTAGCAAAATTTTCTAACTCAAAATCATCATGTATAAGTAAATTTGCTCTCATTTCATCAAGCATACTTAAAGAAGTATTTGAACTCAAACCATCAGTTCCTAGATGGATATTAACACCATTTTTTAAAGCAGATTTTAATTTAAAAGTATTTTTACTCAAAAGTCTGTTTGAAAAAACACAATGCGTGATCGAGTGTAAATTTTTATCTAATAAATCCCATTCTTTAAAATACACACAATGAGTAAATAAAGTCCTTTGATCTTTAAAAAGTTCTAAAAAACTTTGTGGAGTGTAAAATGGCATAGGATTTTTACTAAATTTAGCCAAGCTCTTTTTAAAACCACCTTTTTTAAACCTTAGCCAGTTGTTTTCATGATTACTTTCAAGAAAATGTGTGCTTAGTAAATGATTATTTTCTCTAGCAAGTTTTATAGCAAATTTGGCAAGTTCTGGGTGGGTTGAGTAGGGTGCATGCACTGAAATAGCAGGGATAAATTTAGAAGTTTTAAAACTCATGCTTTTTTCATAACGAGTTAAAAATTCCTCTTTTTTTGCTTGGATAAAATTTTCATTTGAGCCTAAAATTTCATTAAAAAATACCACTCTAGCTTGTGAATTGACACAAGGGTTTAAATCATTCCCAAAACTTGAAATTTCTCCTATGGTAGCAGTGCCACTTTTTAGCATTTTATGGATATTTTGTGAGATTAATTTTTCTTTGGCTTTTTCGTTTAATTGCTCGCGGTTATTAAAAACGCTATCAAGCCATTTTAAAAAGTCCCCAAAGACTAAATTTCCATTATTTGCACTAAATTCTAAATGCGTGTGTGGATTGATAAAAGCAGGTAAAAGTAAGGTATCTTTTGGAGTTGGTATAAGCTTAGCTTGCGGGTAGGATTTTTGTAAATTTTCTAAGCTATCAATTTCTAAAATATTATCATCAAAAAGAACTGCTTTGTCTTCTAAAATATTAAAATCATCATTGCAAGTTAAGATGATTTTAGGTGCTATTATAAACATTTTACCTCCTTTAAAAAGGGAAATTGTAGCTAAAATTTAGCTTTAAAATGCTATAATATAGTAAATTTTACTAAATAAAGGTTAGATTATGAAAGTTATGGTGATACAAGGACCAAACATCAATATGCTTGGTGTGAGAGAAACTCATATTTATGGCAATATGAAAATGGAAGATATCCATGAGCAAATGAAACAAGCTGCAAAACAAGCTAATGTAGAGATTGAGTTTTTTCAAAGTAATTTTGAAGGTGAGTTAGTTGATAAAATTCAAGAATGCTTAGGCAGTGTAGATGGGGTGATTATTAATGCAGCTGCTTATGCACACACTTCTATAGCAATCCGCGATGCGATCGCAGCGATTAATATGCCTGTGATTGAAGTGCATATTAGTAATACTTATAGAAGAGAAGAATTCAGACAAAAAAGCATGATAGCACCAGTTTGTGCAGGTAGCGTGGTAGGTTTTGGTCCTTTTGGTTATCATATGGCTTTAATGGGACTTTTCCAAATTTTTGATCAAATCAATGCATATAAAGCAGCTCAAGCAAAAGCACAACAAGCAAATCAATGAATTTTATCTTAAAAAACGAAAATGCACTTTTTTATGAGTGTGGCTATTCTTGCGATAATGCTTTGTTTTTAAAACTTGAAGATCAAGCTTTTTTTATCACTGATGCAAGATATAGCTTTGAAGCTAGTGAAATGATAAAAAATACTAAGGTGGTTTTAGCACAAGATCTTTTTGCTAGTGCTAGAGAGCTTTTAGAAAAAGCAGAAATTGATAGGGTGAGTTTTGACCCAAAAGACTTTAGTTATTTTGAATTTAAAGAACTTAGTAAAAGTGCAAATATCGTTTTTGAAGAAAAATTAGACTTGAGTAAAAACAAACGCATTATAAAAAATGCCAAGGAATTGCAACTTTTGCAAAAGGCTGTAAATTTTGGTAAAGAATGTTTTGAAGAATTTGCTAAATTTATCAGCCAAGAAGGTTATGGAAAAAGCGAAAAAGAATTACATTTTAAAGCATGTGAAATTTTTCAAAAAAAAGGCGCTTTAGGACTTTCTTTTTCACCTATTGTAGCTATTAACGAAAATGCGGCTAAGGCACACGCTTTACCTAGTGATAAATGTTTAGAATATGGAGATTTGTTATTAGTTGATGCGGGTGTAGTTTATCAAAGGTATTGTTCTGATCGTACAAGAACGGCTTGTTTTGATGAGAGTGGCATAGTTTTTGATAAAAATAAGCCAAATTTTAAAGATAAAGAAATTATGCAAATTTATGAAGTGGTCAAGCAAGCTCAGCTTCAAGCCATAGAAAAAGCACGCGTTGGTATGAGATCAAGTGAGCTTGATTTTATCGCAAGAGAAGTGATTAAAAACGCAGGTTTTGAAAAAGAATTTATTCATAGTTTAGGACATGGAGTGGGGCTTGATATACATGAGCTGCCAAACATTAGCCCAAGAAGTGATTATGAGCTAAAAGAGGGTATGGTATTTACCATTGAACCTGGAATTTATATCAAAGATAAACTTGGTATTAGGATAGAAGACATGGTCTATCTTGATAAAGAAAAGGCAGTGGTGTTATAATTTGCTAATTAAAGGAGCTAGAAGGTTAGAAAAAATTCGTTTTTTTCCTTTTTATTCAAAGGCAGATAAAAAAGGAAAATACATAGCCATTATAGGACTTGGAAGCAATATAGAAGATGAAAAAAAACGCTTTCGGAGTTTATTTAGGCTTTTAATGCAAGATAAACGCTTGCAAGTATTGCAAACATCGCCATTTTTGATTAATAAAGCTTTTGGCTTTGAAGAACAAAAAGACTTTACTAATGCAGTGATGGTTGTAAGTACAAGTTTGCATGCAAGAGCACTTTTAAAAGTTTTGTTTTTTTATGAGTTTAAATTCAAAAGAAAAAGAACTTTTAAAAATGCTCCTAGAACGCTTGATTTGGATTTGTTGTATTTTTCAAAAAAAGCGCGTAAAGATGAGTATTGCACAGTGCCTCATGTGGGGGTAAATGATAGAATTAGTGTAACTTTGCCTTTGGGCTTGTTAAGATAAGGAAAAATATGGGACAATTGATTCATACTTTTACAGTTGAAAGCACAGATGAGATTATACCTAAGGTTAAGCAAGATTATGGCGATAAGGCTTTGATAGTAACTAATAAGCAAATTCGTCCAAAAACTATCAATCAAAAACCTTTATACGAGGTTATAGTAGCGATTGAAGAAGCTGATTATGAAGAGCATTTAAAACAAAATAATTTACCTATGCCACCAAAGAAAAAACCAAACACAGCAAGTTTTCCTGAGGCTAAAATTCAAGCACCAAAACTTGAAGATGAAAAAAAAGAAGAAGATGTAGTGCTTGATTTTTCTTCAAAAGCTAAGCAAAAACCTATTAATCCTTATTTAAATACAAGCAAAAAAGATGATAATTTTTTAAATTTAAAAAATAAACTTTCTCAGGTTAGTTCAGAAATTAGCAAGGTTTCAAACTATCAAGATTTTTCTATGCCAAATCCAAATTATGATAAAAAAATTGAAGCCTTTGAAAAACAAATGAATAAGCTTAATGATAAAATGAATTTGCTTGTGGATATGATGTGGGATGATAAGGCAGATTTACGTAAAGAACTAGCTATACCACCTGAGTTTGCAAGTATTTATAAGCAAGCTAAGGCAAGTGGTATGCAAGAAGCGCATTTAGAAGCTATTATGAAGGCGACTATTGAAAATATGCCAAGCACTATGAAAGCAAATCAAGAAGCAGTGCAAAGGTATTTTTACTCACTTTTGCGTAATATGCTTCCATGTCGTTTAGAAAGTGAAATTAAAAAACAAAAAATCATGATGTTAGTAGGCCCAACGGGAGTGGGTAAAACTACTACTTTAGCTAAACTTGCTTTTCGCTATGCTTATGGAGATAGACGCTATAAAACCGGTATTATAACTCTTGACACTTATAGAATAGGTGCGGTAGAGCAACTTTTTCAATATGCTAAGATGATGAAACTTCCTATTATTGATAGTATAGAGCCAAATGACTTAGATGATGCGATTAGAAGTTTAAATACTTGTGAGGTTATTTTAGTAGATACAACCGGAAATTCACAGTATGATAAAGCAAAACTTGAAAAAACAAAAGAATTTTTATCGCATTCTAATGCGCAAATTGATGTAAATTTGGTACTTTCAGCAAATACAAAATATGAAGATTTATTAGAAACTTATAATAATTTTTCATTTTTAAATATAGACACTTTAATCATTACCAAATTTGATGAAACAAAAGTATTTGGAAATGTATTTTCTTTACTTTATGAAACTAGCACTCCGATGAGCTTTTTTTCCATAGGTCAAGAAGTGCCTGATGATATAGAAGTGGCTAATAGTGACTTTTTAGTGCGTTGTGTGTTAGAAGGTTTTAGAAGGGATGAAAATGAGTAATCAAGCAGAAAAATTAAAAGATCTAGTAAAAAATGAAAACTCAAATGTAAAACATACTCATTTTATCGCAGTTACTAGCGGTAAAGGTGGGGTTGGAAAAAGTACTTTTAGTGCAAATTTGGGCAACATCCTAGCTAAAAATGGTTATAAAGTAGGGCTTTTTGATGCAGATATAGGGCTTGCAAATTTAGATGTGATTTTAAATGTGCGTGTGGAAAAAAACCTTTTGCATGTTTTAAAGGGTGAGTGCTCGCTAGAAGATATTTTAATAGAAGTAAAACCAAATTTATGGCTTATCCCAGGTGAAAGTGGCGATGAAATTTTAAAATATAATGATAAAAATATTTATGAGAGATTTTTAAATCAAACAAGTATTTTAGATGATTTAGACTTTTTAATCATTGATACAGGAGCAGGTATAGGTGGTAATATAGGAAATTTCTTAGAAATGTCTGATGAGGTTATTGTCATCACTGTGCCTGACCCTGCTGCGATTACTGATGCTTATGCTACTATAAAAACCACTTCAAAAACTAAAGAAAATTTATTAATGGTGTTTAATGTTGTAAAAAATGAAAATGAAGCTTTGAGAATTTTTGATAATATTAAAAAAGTAGCAGATATTAACATTAAGCATAGTTTAAATTTAGAATTTTTAGGATTTTTAGGTCAAAGTAAAGATATTAGTTCTAGTATTAAAAAAAGAACTTTATTTAGTGATGATGACACTAATGCAAGTGATGAGCTAAAAACCATAGCTTCTAAGCTTTTATATAGGTTGGAACAAAAAGTGCTTAATAATGTGGGAGATAAAAGCATTATGAGTTTTTTCAAAAAGCTTTTGGATCGTTTTTAGATTGAGGGAAAAAGATGAGACCAGAGAATTTTGTTGCTTTTTTTACTGTTTGTGGTTTTTTTATAGGATTAATGTTTACCATAGTTAATATAGAAGATGCAGTAGAGATAGTTGTATATACTTGTTTGATTACTTTTGTATTTTATGTTTTAATCCATATAGTAATTATGATTTTTGTAGATGTTAATAAAATTAGCGGTAGAAGCTTTAATAAAGAAAAATATGAAAATGAAAACAATAGTTTTATAGCAGAATTAGCCGCAAGAGAAAAGAAAATGGATTACTTGCTTGAAAAACTTCAAGAAGAGCGCGAAGACCTTAAAAAGCTTGAAAGCTCTTCAAAAAGAAAAGTAAAACATGCAGCCGCATAATGCCTATGCTTCTACGCTAAAAAAAGAACAAGATGATTTAGTCATCTCTTATATGCCAGCATTAAGAGCTATGGCTTTTAGGCTTAAAGAGCGTTTGCCTGCAAGTATTGATGTAAATGATTTAATTAGTATCGGCGTAGAGGAAATGATCAAACTCTCACGCCGTTATGATAAAGAACAAAATGATAATTTCTGGGGCTTTGCAAGAAAAAGAGTCAATGGAGCTATGCTGGATTATCTAAGAAGCCTTGATGTAATGAGTAGAAGTAATAGAAAAATCATCAAAGATATTGATGTTATTATAGATGAGTTTTATCAAGAAAATGAAAAAGAACCCGATGATGAGTATTTAGCACAAAGACTAAATTTAGAAGTAGAAAAGGTAAAAGAAGCAAGAGCAGCTCATGCTATATCGCTTGTAATGCCTTTGGATGAACAGCTAAATTGCTTTAATGATAGCAATATCATAGAACAAATAGAAAAAGAAGAATTAATAGAAAAAATCAATGCAGTTTTAGAAGAATTTAAAGAAAGAGAAAAGCTTGTAATACAGCTTTATTATTATGAAGAATTAAATTTAAAAGAAATCGCAGAGATTTTAGAGATTAGCGAGTCAAGAATTTCACAAATTCATAAGCGTTTGCTTAAGAAGATTCGAGAAAGGCTAGTTTAATGGCTGAGATACTTTCCCAAGAAGAAATTGATGCTCTTTTAGAAGTTGTTGATGATGATAGCGATGAAAGTGCAGCTTCTTCGAAATTAGAAGAGCTAGAAGATAAAAGAGATATAGTAGTATATGATTTTAAGCGTCCAAACAGGGTTTCTAAAGAACAACTTCGTTCTATTAAAGGGATTCATGATAAATTAGCAAGAAATCTTGCTTCGCAAATTTCATCTATGATGAGAAGTATAGTTGAGATTAAACTTCACTCAGTAGATCAAATGACTTATGGTGAGTTTTTAATGTCTTTGCCTTCGCCAACAAGCTTTAACGTTTTTTCGATTAAACCTTTAGATGGAAACTGTGTTTTAGAGATTAATCCAAGCATTGCTTTTCCTATGATAGATAGGCTTTTAGGTGGTCAAGGGGAGAGTTTTGATACCTTAAGAGAGCTTACAGAAATCGAGCTTAATTTGCTTGATTCTATTTTGCGTATTATAATGCAAAGGCTTAAAGAAAGTTGGATGAATGTTACAGAAATTTATCCAAGTGTTGAAGCAAAAGAATCAAGTCCAAATGTTGTGCAAATAGTTTCTCAAAATGAAATTGTTATCATGGTGGTAATGGAGATTATCATCGGAAATTCAAGTGGTATGGTAAATATTTGCTATCCTGTTGTGCATTTGGAAAGTATTTTGAGCCGTTTGGCAAATCGTGATATTATGATGGGTGAAACTTCGGCTAAAAAATCAAGAAATAAAGAACTTAAAACCTTGATCGGTCGTGCTGAGGTAATTTATGAAGCTATGCTTGGTAAAACTTTTATCAATGTGAATGAATTTTTAGATTTAAAACAAGGAGATATTTTAAAGCTTGATAGAAGTGCAGATGATAAAGCTATAGTAGCTATTGATAAAAAAGAAGTATTTTTAGCTCAAGTGGGACTTCATAGATTTAGAAAGTCAATTAAAATCTTAGAACTTATCAAAACTGATAAAGATGAGATTAAAGAAATGCTTGAAAAATATGAAGATGAAAGAAGAGCAAAAGCAAATTCGTATGATGATAATGAAGAACTAGAAGAGGAAGACGATGATCAATGATTTTTTAGGCATATTCGTCAATGAATGTGTAAGTACAATAGAAGGTTTAACAGGAAAAAGTGCTGAATTTAGTGAGTATTATGAGTATGATGTAAATTCTCAAGATTCTATGACTCCACCATTAGTTAGCGCTACTTTTAGCATTAATAATGAAATGAAAATCAAAATCCTAGCCAGTGCAGTTTTAATGAGTGCAATTGGTGAGTGGATGATGGGAGAAGAAGAAATCTCCAAAAACAGTGAGCTAAATGAAGATGAAATGGATGCAGCCAAAGAAGCTATACAAAATATCATCTCAGCATTTTCTACAACTTTAGGCGCGCAAAAAGAAATTCCAAAAATGGAGTTTAGTCTAGAAAATTGTGAATTTGTTGCAGATAGTTTAGAGCTTGGTGGTTTTCATAAGCTATATTTATACAATGTAAAAATAGCTGATTTAGAAGAAAAAATTTCTTTGGTTTTTGATGAAAAAATTTATAAGATTTTAACCAAAACTGACTTAGAAGAAATTGTAGCAACAAATGAAGATCATACACAAGATCATAAAGCCTTGGCTAATGTAGAAGAGCTAAGAAATATCGGTTTGATCATGGATGTGCGTTTGCCTATAAGAGTGCGTATAGGTAGTAAAAAAATGCTTTTAAAAGATGTTTTAACCATGGATATAGGCTCGGTTATCGAGCTTGATCAATTAGCAAACGATCCTTTAGAAATTTTAATAGGTGATAAAAAAATCGCTTATGGGGAAGTAGTTATCGTAGATGGAAACTTTGGAGTGCAAATTACTGAGATAGGCTCTAAAAAAGAAAGATTAGAACAGCTAAGATGAAAGAATATGTCATTGAAGATATTGCCTATCTTAAAGAATTAGAAAAAATTCAAAAAGGCATAACTTTTTTTGGTTCTGCACGCTTAAAAGAAGATAATGAGTATTGTATTTTGGCTTCAAAATTAGCCCAAAAGTTAGCAGATCTTGGTTATAGTATCATCAGTGGTGGTGGCGGTGGTATTATGCAAGCTGCAAATTATGGGGCTATGCAAAGTCAAACTTCACACTTAAAATCTTTTGGATTTAATATACATTTACCATTTGAGCAAAAAGCAAATGACTTTTTAGAGTATAATATCACTTTTAAGAGCTTAGCCATTCGCAAAATGGCTCTTATTCAAAAGAGTCTAGCTTTTGTGATTTTCCCAGGCGGCTTTGGAACATTAGATGAATTTTTTGAAATTCTTACTCTTAAACAACTTAGTTTTAAAAAAGATGTTCCTATTATTTTAGTTGGGCAAAAATTTTGGCAACCTCTTGATGAATTTATCAAAACTTCTTTACTAGGACTTGGAACTATATCTAAAAATGATGAGTTAAAGTATAGTATAAGTGATGATTTGGATGAAATTATAAGAATGATAAAGGAAAAAGATGAAAATTCTTGTTGCAATGAGTGGGGGTGTAGATAGTACTGTAACTGCTTATAAGTTAAAACAAGCAGGACATGAGATTATAGGTTGTTATATGAAGCTTCATGGAAAAGCTAATTATCATGAAGAAAATATACAAAAAGTTGAAAAAGTTGCTAAATTTTTAGACATCAAATATCATATTTTAGACTTACAAGAAGATTTTAAAAATCAAGTTTATATGCCTTTTGTTAATACCTATAAGGAAGGTAAAACGCCAAATCCTTGTGCTTTATGCAATCGCTTTATCAAGCTTGGCAAGCTTTTGGAATTTGCTAAGAGTTTGGGTTGTGAGAAATTAGCCACAGGTCATTATGCAAGGATAGAAAATGGTTTGATTAAAACTGCGGTTGATGAGAGTAAGGATCAAAGCTATTTTCTAGCAAATGCAGATAAAGAGGCTTTGGAGTATTTGATTTTCCCTCTTGGAGAGATGAAAAAAGAAGATGTGAAAAAATTTGCTTCTACAATCGATGTTTTAAAATCTTTTGCAACACAAAAGGAAAGTTCTGAGATTTGTTTTGTGGAAGATACTTATGTGCAAGTTTTAGATCAGTTTATGGATACTAAAATTCCAGGTATTGTAAGAGATAGTAGTGGCAAAGAAGTAGGAAAACACGAAGGTTATATGCACTATACCATAGGTAAAAGAAGAGGTTTTGAGGTGCGTGGGGCTCATGAACCACATTTTGTATTAAAAATTGATCCTAAAAAAAATGAAATCATAGTAGGTAAAAAAGAAGAGCTTAAGATAAGTGAGTTTAATCTTGAGAATATTAATTTATTTATCGATGCTAAAGAGTTAGATTGTGAAGTAAAAATACGCTATAGATCAAGATCAACCCCATGTAAAGTTTTGATTAATGAAGATAAAAGTGCAAAAATCATCTTACAAGAGCCTGTTTATGGGCTTGCTAGCGGACAAATGGCAGTATTTTACGATAAAGATTTAGTGCTTGCAAGTGGATTTATAAATTAACGCTAAAGGGTTGCACCCTTTTTGGCGTTCACCCTTTATACTAACTTCTTTTTAAAAATTAAAATTATTTTATTGTAATAAAAAATAAGAAAATTGTAGTTGAGGTTTTTCTAAGATAGATTAAGTAAATCTTATCTTAGAAAAATTATATTGCATTTGATAGGTTGATTTTATTCAGTCATATCAACAATTGCTCCACGATCTTCACATCTTTCTTTATTCCATTTTCTTGTATCACACATGCCATAAACTATTTCATGTTTATTCAAATCGCCATTTTTATAGTTGATATAAACAACATCGCCATATTGTATTTGTCCATTTGCAACTTCTTTAGCTAATTCATCTTGAGTCGGTTTTATCTCTTCAAAATCTTCAGCTACTTCAGGGTGTTTTTCTTTTAAAGCATTTAAATCAACATCTTTAAGGCTTTTTATTACAACATTAGAGCCGTAATCTTTTTTTAAAGTTTTAATGAATAAATCATAACCACCTTTATAACCTCTACTTGGATCATATTTATAATCTACTCCATTAGCACATGCTATAAAAGAAATTAATGCTAAAGCACCAAACATTGTTTTTTTAATCATTTTTATCCTTTTCGTTTTAGTTTGTGAAGTTTATCATAAATGAAGTTAAATCAAAAAATTACGAATTAAAATATCTCCATAATACTTATATCAAACCATAAAAGATCAAATTTAAGTAAAATTCCATAAATCACAGCACTAAATAATCCTGCGAAAATTCCTGCTAAAACATCATCTAGCATTACGCCTAAACCGCCTTTAGTTTTTTTGTCAATTTTACCTATGATAGAAGGTTTTGTGATATCAAAAAATCTAAATAAAACAAAAGAAAGCAAAAAAGTAAAAACACTTTGCCCACAAATTGCCAAAGCTAAAAACACTCCTACAACTTCATCTATTACAATATGCTTATCATCGTGTATACCTGTTTGTTTTTCGTATTGATCGATGATTTTTATAGAGATTAAAAAAAGCAAAATTGCAAGTAAGATCAAAGTTCCTATACCCAAATACCTTAAAATAAAAAAAGCAGGGATTAGCGCTGCTATTGTGCCAAAAGTTCCTGGAGCTTTATTAACACTACCTGAATAAAAAAAAGTTAAAAATAATTTTTGCATGATTACACCATATATGACATTTGATGGAGTTTTATAAGTTGCTCATAAAATTCTTTATCGCCTCTATATTCTAAAATACCATGCGTAGGGAAAAGATTGCTATAGATATTTTGTTTATTATGGAAACGATTTGGAAAAAGCTCTGATAAAATCAAAGCAGAAATTTCTCTTCTTATAAAAACTGCTGGTGGAATGATACCAAGTCTGAGTAAATTTTTTAAAGAATCGCCATGATATTTCATATGATGATGAGCTCCATGTGGACATGATTTGGTGCTTACTATCATTTTACACTCATCACAAAATACAAATTCAGGAAGTATAGTTACTTCTATATTGTAATCTTTTGCAAAATCATCAAGTACAGTAAAGGCTCTGTTTTGATTAAAATACATTCCAAGCCCTGCGTGATTTTGTCCTACAAAAAGTTTATTACAATCAAAACTTTTAGCCAAAGCACACTCAAGCACCGGATTTAAATGCGAGGCAAAAATTTTGATATTATGTAAAGGTATAAGCAAAACCCTAGAAGATGGTAAATAATTTTGCGCAAAAACATCAAAGCAACGCTTTTTAAGTTTTAAACTTAAACCATTACTTTCATAAGATTCTATAAGGAAAATAATTACTAGATCAGATTGCTCTATAGCCCATCTTAAAATTCTCTCATGCGCTCTATGAAAAGGATCAAAGCTTGAAACAATAGCAGTGATATTAGAAGGGTTTAATCTTTTTTTGATTTTTTCAAAATCTTCTTTTATAGCCTTGATACGATTGTGATAAATTTCAAATTCACCGCTAATGCAAATTTCTCCAAAATCATCAATCAAGCATGTATTAGGTGTAAAAATATCATTAATGTTTTTATCGTTTTTAAATTTACTTTCTAAGATGATGTGGCCTACTATTTGATCATTACATACAAAATCTATTTTGTCTTTAACTTTGGCATTTTCTATGATTTTTTTGTTTTCATTGTGTGGAGCAAAAGTTAAGGCATAGGGAAATTTATATCCGTTTATTGCTTCATTTTTTAAAAATTCATCTCTTTCTTGTTTGTTCATCAATTTTGTAAAAGAACCAAAAATTCCTTCTTTAATGAAACATAAAACTTCGTATTCTTCTTCTGAGATTATAATGCTATTTTTTCTTTGTAATGCCATATTTTTTCCTTTTTTCCCATAAAGATTTTCTTGAAATTCCTAATTTTTTGGATAAATCCGTATCAGGAAAGATATTTTGATAACTAATGATAATATGCTTAACATAATCATCAATGGTTAAAATTCCATTACTTTCAAAACTTTTTTCATCTTCACCTAGCTCTAAAATTTGAAAATTGCTATGCTCAATATTCGTACTTGTATGTATAATAACAGCCTTTTTTAAAGCAAGGTTTAGCACCTTTTCTTTTTCTAAGGGCTTTAGGGTCTGAAAATTAACCAAATAATACAAAGAATTGTCTTTGAAAATTTTATCTAAATTTTGTTGGTGTGAAAGATCTATATAAACATTTGCGATGTTGTGCTCATTAGTATAATTAAATACAAAATGATCAGCAAAAATTTGATTATTAGTTTTTAAAATCAAAGGTAATTTGAATTTTTTATAATCAAAAGTTGGTAGTTTTGCTGTTTCAAATTTATGTTTTAAATATGCTTGATAGGTGCTATTTAGCATAGTGATTTTTTTAAATTCTTGAAAATGCTTAATCTTGCGCATTAATTCTTCTATCATGAAAGGTTTTTGTATGTAATCACTAGCACCAGATTTTAAAGGAGCTAAAACAGTATCTGAACTTATGTAAGATATGAGTAAAATAATGATTTTATGCTTAAAAATTTCTATAATATGTTCAAAATTAGCCATACTAGTAGAAAGCAAAATGATTTCATAATCATGATGAGTCAGCTCATTAACATTTGCGATAATATCACAATCATAACCTATAGAATTAAGCTTTGATCCTATGCTTTGGGCTAAATAAAATTCATTTTCTACTATTAAAACTTTCATAATTTCATCCAATCAAAATATTTTAAATTTACACTTGCTAAAACAGCAATCCCTTCTTTCCTTCCTACAAAACCTAGATGTTCTGTAGTGGTAGCTTTGATATTGATTTTATTTGGTGTGGTTTTTAATGTTTTAGCTATATTAAAAGCAATAGCTTCTTTAAAATCTTTCATTTTAGGTGTTTGGGCTATGATGGTAATATCAGCATTTACAAGCTCAAAACCATAATTTTGCACCAAAGTATAAGCGCTTTGTAATAAAAGCATAGAATCAGCATTTTTATACTGCATATCATTATCTGGGAAAAGTTCACCAATATCTCCAAGCCCTGCTGCACCCAAAAGCGCATCAATTAGTGCATGAGCTAATACATCTCCATCAGAATGAGCTTTTAAACCCATACTTTCATGTACTTTTACTCCACCCAAAAGCAAGGCTCTTTGCTCTCCAAATTCATGCACATCAAAACCACTTCCATTAAAAATATCCCAAGATGGTTTTGGTAAATTTAAGCTTTTCAAATCTTCTTTAAAGGTAATTTTTTTCGCCAACTCATCACCTTGTACATACCAAATTTTACCACCAATAGCTTGTATAGCTGTACTATCATCGGTGAAGTTTGAGCTTTGTTCTAAAGCTTTTTTTAGCATACTTGTGCGCGAAAGTTGAGGGGTTTGTATGAGTTTGATTTTATCTCTATCGATAGCTTCTTGAGCATAAATTGTAGTATCACTTACTTTTAAAACAGGTGTAATACAATCAGCTTTGTCATGATTTTCTATGATATTGTTAAAAAGGTTTTTAGAAATTAAAACCCTTGCAACATCACTAACTAAAACATATTCACTCTCAACCATACTTAAAGCATTGAGTAAAGATTGTGCTCTAGTTGTACCACCTTGGACAAATTTATATTCAGGGGCAAATTTTTTCATATAAGAAATATTACTAGAAGTAACAACTATTTGTTTAAAAGGATAAAAAGAACTTAAATTTTTAGTAGCATAAAGCCATAAGGGTTGTTCGCCTAGTCGTAAAAACTGCTTTTTTACCGGAGCATTAAATCTTGATGATTCTCCCGCAGATAGCATAATCAAGGAAATATCTAACATTTGTTACACCTTAATTTCTTATTAATGTTACGATATTATACACAATAAAAGCCAAAATTTATATTTATGTTAGTAGAATTAATCATTTTAAATAACAAGGAGAAAAATTGAAGGAAAAAATCGAAGAAAGACTAAAACAAGTTATATATCCAGGCTTTAAAAAAGATATAGTTAGTTTTGGTTTTGTAAAAAAAATTGAAGCAAATGAAAATCAAGCTCATATAGTAGTTGAAATCGTTTCAGCTAATGCTCAAATCGCACAAGAGCTTAGACTAAACATCGCAAATGCTTTAAAAGATTTAAATTTAGAGCTTAATTTAGAAATCATTCAACCAAAAATTCCTGAAGAAAAAAGCAATTCAAGAAGTGGTAAAAATATCGCTCCACAAATTAAAAATTTCCTTATGATTTCAAGCGGTAAAGGTGGGGTAGGTAAAAGTACTACAACTTTAAATTTAGCGATTTCTTTAGCTAAAATGGGTAAAAGAGTAGGGCTTTTAGATGCGGATATTTATGGGCCAAATATACCAAGAATGCTAGGTGAGAGTAAAAGCAAACCTGAAATTGTAGGTCAAAAAATTCGTCCTATTTTATCTCATGGGGTTTATATGATGAGTATGGGTGTACTAATAGAAGAAGGTAAAGGTTTGATGTGGCGTGGTTCTATGATTATGAAAGCGATTGAACAACTTTTAGCTGATGTGCTTTGGCCTGAACTTGATGTATTATTACTTGATATGCCTCCAGGAACTGGTGATGCACAAATTACCCTAGCTCAAAGTGTGCCAGTGAGTGCAGGTGTGTGTGTAAGTACTCCTCAAGTAGTGTCTTTAGATGATAGCAAAAGAGCGCTTGATATGTTTGAAAAATTACACATTCCTGTTGCGGGTATTATAGAAAATATGAGTGGCTTTTTATGTCCTGATAATGGCAAAGAATATGATATCTTTGGTAAAGGTACCACAGAAGAAATGGCAAAAGCTTATAAATGTGAAGTTTTGGCTCAAATTCCTATCGAAATGAGTGTAAGAGAAGGTGGAGATAGTGGTAAGCCTGTAAGTTTTTATATGCCTGAGAGTGTAAGTTCAAAAAGATATTTACAAGCTGCTGAAAAAATTTGGGAATTTATAGAAAAGGTTAATCAAGAAGGTAAAGTAGATAATTCAGCTATTCAACCTGTAATGAATGGCAAAAGTGCGTGCTCGCAATAAGGAGAAAATATGCCAATAGAAAGTAAAGAAGAATTTTTAAATTTAATCAAGCAAATCGAACAAAGGATTAATTATAAAAAACCTAAAGCTTTTGCTATAGCAAGGCTTGATCTAAGTCAAGTTGATCCTAGTAAAAAACTTCAAGCCAATTTTGGTGTGATTAATTTTGAGCAAAATTATGCTGCTGCAGCTGTTATGTTTGAAGCTTTTTTTAGAAGAGGTGTTGATGTTGACTTTAACGAAAGTGAGTTTGTGGCTACTTTGATTAAAGAAGATTTGGATTTTGCACTTGAATGTTTTGCGCCATTTTTGCAAGAGCAAGGCCATAAAAATATAGAAGCAATCAAAGCAGCAAAAGAAAATTTTAGAGAAAATGCCTTTTCTTTTGTTTGTATTTTTGAAGATGAGGCACCAAAAAGTTTAGAAAGTGTGTATTTAAAACTTTATTTGCTTTCCAATAAAAAAGTACCTTTAAGAAGTTTAAATTTAACAGGCGCTTTTGGGATTTTACCAAATGTTGCATGGAGCGATAATAAGCCTATTGATTTGGACTTTTTAAGAGAAAATGAGATTGATTTAAAAATGAGTGGAAGATATCCAAGGGTTGATTATGTAGATAAATTTCCAAGATTTTTAGCTCATGTTATTCCTGAGGATAATACTAGAATTTTAGAAAGTTCTAAAGTGAGAATGGGGGCGGTTTTAGCTGCAGGTACTACTATAATGCCAGGGGCTGCTTATGTGAATTTTAATGCAGGTACAACTGGAGCTTGTATGGTAGAAGGACGTATTAGTTCTTCAGCTGTTGTGGGTGAAGGTAGCGATGTAGGAGGCGGTGCTTCTATACTTGGTGTTTTAAGTGGTACAAGTGGTAATGCTATTAGCATCGGTAAAGCTTGTCTTTTGGGTGCAAATTCGGTTACTGGAATTCCTTTAGGGGATAATTGTATCGTTGATGCGGGTATTGCTGTTTTAGAAGGGACTAAATTTGCTTTAAAAAATAAAGAAGAACTTCAAAAAATCAACCCTAATTTTAAATTTGATAAAGATATATACAAAGGTTTAGAATTAGCAGGATTAAATGGCTTACATTTTAGACAAGATTCTCAAAGTGGAGTGATGATAGCAGCTTTTAATAAAAAGGCTGTAAAACTTAATGAAGACTTACATTAATTCTTAGCCCTTGTGGGTTAAGAATTTTAAATAATTCATGCAGTTTATAAATACACACGCTAGGATGATGTTTAATGCTTCCTGTGTGTAGTAAAATCTCCTTGCTATCTTTCTTATAAAGCTTTTGCACAAAATTAAAATTCCACCATATGTAAGTTTTGAAATTTAAATTATGGGTGGTATTTATATGAAAATTTATATAAGAATGATTTTGAAAGTTTTGGTTTAAACCAGGTGCTTGAAAGGCATAGACTTCTTTTACCTCGTTAGGAAAGGTTCTTGCAAAAGCTTGAGCTATATATCCTCCTAAAGAATGCCCTATGACGATGA
Organism: Campylobacter sp. IFREMER_LSEM_CL2194; assembly: GCF_025771685.1. Taxonomy (NCBI): domain Bacteria; kingdom Pseudomonadati; phylum Campylobacterota; class Epsilonproteobacteria; order Campylobacterales; family Campylobacteraceae; genus Campylobacter; species Campylobacter sp. IFREMER_LSEM_CL2194. Next base: position 11,827 of record NZ_JAKMQS010000007.1, on the reverse strand, counting down.
GCTTTTTATCAATGGTGTATTTTTGTTTAAGTTGATTGTAAAAATACTGCATGGATTGAATTTGACCTTTTGGAGTTTTGTTAAGTAAAATCAAAAAATCACTATAAAGATCTTTAAAATCAAAACACAAAGGATTTAAATCACTCCCTGCAAAGGCTAAAATATAGTTTTTTCTTTTTTTATCATAAATAAAACTAGCTCTAAAACCCATTTTAGATTGAGGGTGTGTTTCGTTGATGTGTTCAAGTATTTCATAATTTTTTACAAATTTTAAAGCTAAAAATGCATTGTTTAAACCACCTACGGGGATTTTTTCTTTTTTATAAAAAGGATTAGTTAAAGCTTTTATAATGGCTTTGTGTTTTTGCAAGCCTTCTTTTTTTAAGCTTTGATTTAAATATGCATTAGCACAATAAGCTACCAAACTATAATCATATAATTTTTGCAATAAATCGATATTTTTTTCAAAATGAGTATGAAGTTTTAATAAGAGTAGTTTTTCTTGGGAAGTTAAATTTGTTTTTTGACTTAAAGCAATAAAGCTTTGTAAGTCAAAAAACATTATAAATTCTTACATAGAGCAAGTATTTTGGATAGTTGAATTAAGCATCCAAAGAACTTTTTCATATTTTGCAATATTTTCTTGAGCAAATGCTGCTGTTGTAGTGTCACTTGCTTTTTCAGCTTCTTCATTTAGCTTTTTAAATTCAGCCAAAAGATACTTATAATCTTCTCTAATAAGTTCTAAAACTTCTACTGGAGTAAAGCAATCTTTTTGAGCCTTAGGTGCTTTTGTATTTTCTAGTAATGTTTTTGAGCAAACGATAGCTTTTTCTCCTAGTTGCAAAGCTCTCTCAGCGCAATCATCAAAAAGTTCTGCCATTTCTTCATAAGCTTTTTCTGTATATTCATGAATTGAGAAAAACTGTAAACCTTTTACATTCCAGTGATAATTATGAAATTTAATCCATAAACTATGAGCATCCGCTTGTAATTGTAATAATTGTTTTGTTACTGACATGTTATCTCCTTTTTTATTTTTAAAATTATAACATAAAATTCTTAAATAATAATAATTATTATCTAATAAATTTTAATGTTAGTAATTATTATATTTTCATTATACTCTTTTTTTACAATAATGCAAATTTATTTACTTAACATATTTTTAAGTATTAATTTTCCTACCTCTACGCCAGGTTGATCATAAGTATTAATTCCAAGCATAATGCCACATGCAGAAGTAAATAACTCATAATAATACATCAAATATCCACAATGATAAGCATCTAATTTTTCAAGTTCTATGACATCAACACTTAAATTTTCAGCAATTAATGCATGCATGGTTGCATCGCATTGCGCGTTTAAAAGATCATGCAAATTAACTTCATTAGTAAAATCACAATTTTGTAAATGATTAAAGCTTATATTTGGGATACTAGGAGATTTTTGACTATCTTTGATTTTTAAAAAAGTAACAGTTTTATCTTTAGGTCCATCCATGATAAGTTGTAAAAAGCTATGCTGATCTCTAGCACCAATTAAAGCAATAGGAGTTAAACCTATGCGTTTAAATCCTTGTTTTTTACCTAGACTTTCAGCAATTAGTTGAATATACCATTCATTAAAACCTTTAAAAGCATCCCCATAAGAAAAAAGCACATTAATATGCGCACTTTTATGTGTGCAGTAATGATAAGCCTTTTGTAAAATTTGATCACATTTTTTCTCAAAAAAATCCACATAACAAGCTTTTGCACCTTCTAATAAGGCTTTAGTATCATACCCACAAAAGCTCAAAGGAACAATACCAATAGCAGATAAAACACTAAATCTACCACCGACATTTTTAGGTATAAAAAAACATTTTATATTTAATTCTTCTCCTAGTTTGTGAAGTTTTGACTCAAAATCAGTAATAAACACAAAATTTTTGTGTAAATTTTCATTTTTAAAATCAAAATGAGCAATGATGAGTTTAAATAAAGAAATCACTTCTATAGTTGTGCCTGATTTGCTTGCTATGATGAAAAGTGTTTTTTGGGGATTTATTTTTTGCATAGTTTGGGTAAAAGTATGTGAGGAGGTATTGTCAATAATAAAAAGTTTTTTTTCTTCTATTTGATCAAATAAAAGCTCTTTTAAAGCTTTAACCCCACAACTTGATCCACCCATGCCTACTAAAACGATATTTTCTATATGAGTTTTAGTAGCGATAAATTCTTTACTTTCTTTGATTAAATCAAAGCTCGTATCTACTAAGTGATAATACCCTATATCGCCACTTTCTAGCTCATCATTCATTCTATTTGCATAAGCGGTGATTTTTTTAAAATCTTGGGTTTTAAAAAATAAAGTATTATTTAGCATTTTTACTTTTCTCATAAAAATAATTTGTCGCTTCCACAAAGCCTTCTACGCTTCCACAATCAAACCTTTTTCCTTTAAATTTATAAGCTAAAACCATATTATTAGTTGCTTGTGAAAGTAAGGCATCAGTTAGTTGAATTTCTCCATTTTTACCTGCTTTGGTATTTTCTAAAATGCCAAAAATATCAGGTGTTAGAATGTATCTTCCTATGATAGCTAAGTTACTTGGAGCATCTTTTGGATCAGGTTTTTCTATCATAGAATTTACCATGATCAAATCCTCTTCCACAGCATTTCCAGCTATAACCCCATAGTTTGAGACTTGATCAGCTTCAACCTCCATCACAGCTATAACAGAGCAGCGGTATTTTTCATAAATTTTTACCATTTGAGCTAGGACATTTACCCCATCTTCATTTACGCATAAATCATCTGCTAAAATTACCCCAAAAGCTTCATCTTGCACTAAAGGCTTTGCTTTTAAAACCGCATCTCCTAAGCCTTTCATTTCATTTTGTCTTGTAAAAGTAAAGGTGCAACGATCTATGAGTGTTCTTATTTCACTTAAAAGATATTCTTTTTTAGTGCCTGCGATTTGGTGTTCAAGTTCATAAGAAATATCAAAATAATCTTCCAAAGCTCTTTTTCCACGCCCTGTAACAAAGCCCATAGTTTCCATACCAGCTTCTAAAGCCTCATCTACACCATAGTGAATTAAAGGTTTAGTTAGTATAGGTAACATTTCTTTAGGTAGGGTTTTTGTAGCAGGTAAAAATCTAGTACCATAACCTGCTGCAGGAAAAATACAAGTTTGAAGCATAGTTTATCCTTAAATTTTTATAAGTTGTTTTAATTATAATTTTATTTAAATATTATAGCTAAATTAAGGAAAATATGAAAACCATTGATCAAATTTATCAAGCAAAAATAGAAATCAAAAAATCAACTTTTTTGTCTTTTTTATGTCCTTTTGAAGATTTTCAAACTTTAATGCAAAAGCTAAGAAATGAGCATTTAAAAGCCGTGCATTTTGTATATGCTTATAGGTATTTAAATGAATTTGATCAAATTATAGAAGATAAAAGCGATGATGGTGAGCCAAAAGGAACTTCTGCAATGCCTTGTTTGAATGTCTTAAGAGGAGCTTTGCTTGTTAATTGCGCGGTGATTGTTGTGCGTTATTTTGGAGGGATTAAACTTGGTACAGGTGGTCTTGTAAGAGCTTATAGTGAAGCTACAAATGAAGCTATTTTAAATGCAACGCTTTTAGAATTTGAAGCTAAAAATATTTTAAATTTAAACATTCCTTTTCATCTTTATGCAAGATTTGAGCATTTTTTAAATAAAAATAACATTTCATACGAAAAAAAATTTCAAGAAAATGTTGAACTGGTTTTAAGCGTTAATGCAAAAGAAGAGGAGGAATTTAAAAAATTTGCAAAAGAGTTTGAATTTAGCGGACTTGTTTGGAAGTAAGCGTTTGCTTACTTCATTTTTATAAAGAACTTAAAAGATCTTTTACCATATCTTTTTGTGGCTCTTGTTTTTCTTCTATATTAGCTTGCATAGGAGTTTCGTTTTGTCCTCTAAAACGATAATTATAAATATTTGACATATTTGAGCTAAAAATTCCTGTGCTAAATTGATCTTGACTCATAGCTTTTGAAAAAAGCTCATCAAGTTTTATGCTTTGCTCGTTTAAATTTTCACTATTGTTTTGACTAAGTAAAGACATAAAGTCTTCATTAGCTCCTTGAGTGCTTTTATAAGCACTACTTTGACCATACCCATACTCTTTAACCGATAAATTATCATGGTTAACTTGCATGCTTTCTCCTTTCAAAATATTACAAGGAAAAAACAAGCAAAAATCATTCCTTAATCGCCATGAGTTGGGTAGTATTCAGCTTCTATTTCATTGTTTTTAATAAACTCTTCTCTAGCTTTATTACAGCGTTCATCCCTTAGTTTTCTATAAGCATTTCTACTTTCTAATTCTTGAGAAGTTAAAGGGCGATCTTCTAAAAATGAAATGTGAAAATAAGTATCATCTTCTTTGCTGAATTTTTCATAAAATTCAACATAGTCAAAATAATCTTTTTCGCTTTGAAAATCAATACTTTCTTCTACATAAATAGTTGGGCCAAAGCCTCTGTGATTTTGAGTAAAATGTCCAAAACCAGCTGCATATTTTATCTTAAACGAATTCATTCTAAACCTCCTAAAAATTCGTCATAACTTCCTTTAAAGTCTGTTAGTTTTCCATCTTCTAAAAACCATATACGATTAGCAAAAGCACTAATTAGTTCTCTATCGTGGCTTATGCATATCACACAACCTTTGAAATTATACAAGGCTTCACCTAATGCAATGATACTTTCAAGATCTAAATGATTATCCGGTTCATCTAAAAGTAAGAAATTTCCACGTTCTAACATTAATTTTGAAAGCATTAAGCGGTGTTTTTCGCCCCCGCTTAAGCTAGAAGCCATTTTTTCTTGATCGCTTCCGCTAAAGAGCATTCTACCAAGACATTTGCGAATTTCATCCAAATCTTTGAATTTTTCACTCATTAGCCATTCATAAAGTTTCAAATCTTCATTAATTAAATTCGTTGTATCTTGTGAAAAATATCCCATTTCTATGGTAGCACCAAGGTGGATGTGGCCACTATCAGGTTCTAATTTTGATGCGATGATTTTAGCTAAAGTGCTTTTCCCAACACCATTTGCTCCAATTAGGGCTATTTTATCACCTTTTTCTAATTTTAATTCTAAATTTTCAAATAAAGTTTTATCATAAGCTTTGCTAATACCTTTTAATTCTAAAACCTCATTTCCTATTTCTCTATTTGTTCTAAAAACTATGCTAGGATCACGCCTGCTTGAAGTTTTAATCTCTTCAAGTTCAAGTTTTTCTAAAGCTTTAGCCCTGCTTGTAGCTTGTTTGGCTTTTGAAGCATTAGCGCTAAAACGACGTATGAAATTTTCTAATTCTTCTCTTTCTTTTAAAGTTTTATCTCGTTTGAGTTCAGCTTGTTTAGCAAGCAAGGTTGAAGCCATATACCAATCATCATAATTTCCAGCAAAATCGCGTATTTGTTTAAAATCCACATCTAAAATTCTTGTACAAACTTTATTTAGAAAATGTCTATCATGGCTAATTACTACTAAAGTTCCCTCATGTCTTAAAAGTTCATTTTCAAGCCAAGAAATAGCTTCTAAGTCAAGGTTGTTTGTAGGTTCATCTAAAAATAACACATCAGCACCTAAAAATAACACTTGTGCTAATAAAACTTTAAATTTATCCGCACTTTGTAAAGTACTCATGAGAGCATTAAAATCTTTTATATTTAAAGAGCTAAGAATTTTTTCACATCTAAGCTCACAATCATAGTTTGGATCTTCTTCTGCTGTTATGATTTCAAGCTCGCTTAATCTATCGTTGATTTCATCGGTAAATTCTTCACTCATATAAAGTTTTTCTTTTTCTTTTAGTGCATCATATAATCTTTTATTTGCACACATTACCGCATCTTTGATAGTGTAGTTTTCAAAAGCAAATTGATCTTGTCCTAATACAGCGATTTTTAAATTTGGATCTATACAAATTTCTCCACTGCTTGATTCTATTTCGCCTGAGAGAATTTTTAAAAAGGTTGATTTTCCTGCGCCATTTGCGCCTATAAGTCCATATCTTTCACCACGGTTTAATTTTAAATTTACATCTTCAAATAAAAGTTGGTTTGCAAAACGCATAGTGAGATTTTTTACTTCTACCATTAATATCCTTAAAATATTTTTGCTATAATTTTAACAAAAAAAGGTTTATTATTTTGGATTTTTCGTATTTATTGTTAAAAACATTGCCTAGTATGACTTTGGTTTTTAATATCTTAGCTTTATTTTTAGCTTATTTTTTTAAGCAAAATAAGATTTTTTTCTTACTTTTGTTGATTTTATGTGCTAGGGCTTTATCTTTAGTAGCAAGTGAGTATCAAGCGCATTTGTTTATCTCGGTATTTTTACCTTTTTCTTTTGTGCTTTTTGTGTTTTTGCAAGATAGCAAGCTTGTGTTTGAAAGAATTAATCTTATTAAATTTGCGTATTTAGCTTTTATGGGTTTTGTAGCGTTAATACTTAGCACAAGTACTAATTTTAATGCAAGCATTACAAGTGAGATTTTTGGTCTCTCAACGCAATTTTTTAAACCTATTAGTGAGTTAAGTTTTTGTGTGTTTTGGGCAGGAATGATATTTTTATTATTTTCGTATTTTAAAAATAATGATTTTCATTTCTTACTTGCTTATATGGGCTTGAATGTGCAGTTTTTATTTTACAATAGTGTTGATTTGGGTTATTATGAATTTGCTTCTTTAGTGTTGATAGGATTTTTAGCGTATAAAGCTTATAAAATAGCCTTTTTTGATACTTTAACCAATTTGCCAAATTTAAAAGCTTTAAGAAGATATGCTCAAGGGCTTGAAAATTTTCATTTAGCCTTGATTGAAGTAAAAAATATTAATGAAATTTATCATCAAAAAGGCTCAAAAATGGGCGAGTTTATAATGCATGAGTTTGCTAGGATTTTAAAAAAAGCTTTACACGCTAGGGTTTTTAAAGATGATAAGGATTATTTTATTATTGTATTTGAAAATGAAAATATAGCCTTTGTGCAAAGCAAGCTTCAAATGCTTGAAAATTTTATGCAAAAATATAGTTTTGAATTGAAAGAGAAAAATGCAAAATTAGAAATTAGACTTTGTTTATCAAGCAAAAATGAAAACATAGAAGAAAGTTTAAAACAAACAAAATTAGAACTTAGAAGACAAAAGGATTAAAATGTTAGATTTGATTTTTAGAGAGTATGACATAAGAGGGCTTTACCCAAGTGAGTTAAATGAAAAAAGTGTAAAAGCCATAGGCTATGCCTTGGGTTTAGAAATGAAATCAAGAGGTTGTGAGAAAGTAAGCGTAGGCTATGATGCAAGATATAGTGCAAATGAACTTTTTAACTATTTAATCAGCGGTTTAAATAAAGCTAATATGCAAGTTTTCAATATAGGTTTAGCACCAACTCCTATGGGATATTTTAGCTTGTTTTTTGATGAAATTTTTGATGCAAATATCATGATAACAGGTTCGCATAATCCAAAAGAATACAATGGCTTTAAAATCACGATTAACAAAGAAAGTTTTTTTGGTGCTGATTTGAAAAAACTTTCTTTAAAAGTGCAAGAGTATTTAGAACTTGAAATCAATGATGATTTAAGATGTGAAAATTATGATGTTAAAAGCTTATATATAGACTTTTTAGCTAAACATTTTTCACATCTTAAGGGCTATAAAGAAAAAATTATTATTGATTGTGCAAATGGAGCTACTGGAGTGATTATAAAGCCTTTGGTGGAAAAATTAAATCTTAATGCGCAAATTTTATTTGAAAATCCTGATGGAAATTTCCCAAATCATGCACCTGATCCAACAGAGCTTGAAAATTTACACGCATTACAAGTTGCGTTAAAAGAAGATGAAAATGCAAAAATGGGCTTTGCTTTTGATGGAGATGGAGATCGTTTAGTAGTCGCAAGTAAAGATTATGTATTTAAGGGTGATGAGCTTTGCTATTTATTTGCTAAAAATATAAAAAATCCTAGAGTTTTAGGTGAAGTAAAATGTTCTAAAAATCTTTTCGATGAGGTGGCTAAATTTGGTTTTATCATGATGGGTAAGACTGGACATTCTAACATTAAAAAAATGATGAAAGAACAAAATATCGACATTGCAGCAGAGCTTAGTGGGCATATTTTCTTTAAAGATAGATATTTTGGTTATGATGATGGAATTTATGCATTTTTAAGAACCTTAGAGCTTTTAGTAAATGGTTTTGATATAGAAAAATTAGTTAAAGAATTACCAAAACTTTATGCAAGTGAAGAGATTAAGCTTAAGGTTAGTGAGGAAAATAAATTTCAAATTATAGAAAAATTTAAAGAAAAAGTAAAAGCAAACGCTTTTGAAAATGTGCTTGATTGCAATGAAATTGACGGAGTTAGAATTACCTTTAAAGAAGGCTGGGCGCTTTTGCGTGCTTCTAATACAAGTCCATATCTTATCATGCGCACCGAAGCTACAAGTGCTGAATTTAAAGACTTTTTAGAAGCAAGAGTAAAAGAACTTTTTGAAGAAATCATAAAAGAGCTTGCATAAGCTCTTTTACATCAATATTTTTTGTGTATAAATATGCTCTTAAGAGTTTAGGGATTTTTGCTTTTCTATAAATTTCTTTAAATTCTTTTGGCATTTTCTCACAACTTACAAAAGGAAAAATCAAAACTTTTTCTTGCATATAAACAATGCCTATTTTATGTGAAATCACTCCATCGCCTTTTAATACTTCTTGTCTTTGTTTAGCGCTTAAAAGCACTCCAAGCTTTTTAAAACATTTTGCGATTAAACTTTCATCTTTATGAGTAATGTAAATATTTTTAAATTCATAAATATTTTCTTCTTTTAAGTCTTTTTCTAAGTATTTAAAGCTCTTTTTTACTCCATTTGGATAAAGCTTTAAAAACTCATTAGCGAAATTCTTGCGTATAAAATTTCTAAAATATTTTTCATCATCATTACTCTCATCATGAAAATAAGTGATATTGTTTTCTTTTAGATAGTTTGAAATTTCTTCTTTTGGAATTTCAAGCAAGGGTCTTATGATGGTAAAATATTTTCTTTTTTCAATATCTTTAAAACCAAGTAATTCTCTAAGCCCTGCACCTTTGGAAAATTGCATTAAAAACCATTCTAGTTTATCATTTAAATGATGAGCTAGTAAAAGATTATCATAAGAGTGATTTTTGCAAAGCTCTTCAAAAAACTCATAACGCAAAGCTCTTGCGCAAGCTTCGAAATTTTTTGTTATTTTGGGTGCGGTTTTGATATAAATTTTTTTATGAAAACGCTTGGCTAATTCTTTAGCACTTTGTTCTTCTTTATCGCTATTTTTGCGAGTTTTATAGTTTATAAAAGCAAGGTCAAAATCTACATTTTTTTCTAAAAGCATGAAAAATAAAGCACTAGAATCACTCCCGTGAGAAAACGCTAAAAGATTTTTCCCTTGCTTTAAATGATTTAAATATTTGCTATCAATCATCAAGCTTTCTTAAAGCTTTAGCAATGAGTTTTTTATCTAAGCTCTGTGTGATTTCACACTCATAAAGCTCACCCATTTCTAAATTTCCACAATCACTTTCATTGATGAGAATTTCTCCATCTATATTTCTATCCCAACGCAAATCTTTTGCGCCGATGAAAAATTCTCCTTCAGAGCTTTGACCTTCACAAAATGCTAAGGTTTTTTTGCCAACTTGTTGATTAAAGCTTTTTTCTATGCAATCATCGACGATTTTTTCTATCACTTTTAATCTTGCATTGATGATTTTACTAGGAATTTGCTCCATTTCAAAAGCTGCGGTATCTTCTTCTTTAGAATAAGCAAAAACACTAATTCTATCAAAACCAAATTCTTTTATAAAAGTGCATAATTCTTCAAAGTCCTCATCACTCTCTCCAGGGTGTCCTACTATAAAACCTGTGCGTAAAAATGAATTTGGAGCTTGTTTCATTAAATTTAAAAGCTCGATTAATTTAGCTTTGTTAGCTCCGCGTTTCATGATTTTAAGCATATTATCACTGATGTGTTGTAAAGGCATATCAAAATAATTTACAAAAACTTTTGATTGAATGATCTTTTCTATTACTTCTTTACTAATGCTTGTTGGATATAGATATAAAATTCTAGCAGCCTTTACACCTTGGATATCTTCTATAGCTTCAATAAGCTTTAAAAGTCCATCTTTTTGACCTTGATCAAACAAATATGAACTTGTATCTTGAGCGATAAAAGAAAAGTCTTTATAGCCTTTTTTAATAAGCTCTTTTACTTCATTTATAATACTTTCTAAGCTTCTTGATTTAAGTTTGCCTTTAAAACTTGGTATAGCGCAAAATGAACATTTTTGATTGCACCCTTCAGCTATTTTAATAAAAGCGTGATAATTTGATCCTGTGATCACACGATTGGTATTTTTATCTTGCAAGTAAGTAGAATTTGAAAAAAGATTAGTTTTTTTAAGTATCATTTCATCAATCTTTTCATAATCTCCCACACCGGTAAAAAGATCAACTTCAGGTAGTTCTTTCATTAATTCCTCGCGGTAGCGCTGCATTAAACATCCTGTTACAACCAGCAACGAATCCTTTTTTCTTTGCTCGTGTAAATCTAAAATCGCATTTATGCTTTCTTTTTTAGCACTATCTATAAAGCCACAGGTATTTACAATCAAAACATCAGCTATGCTTGGCTCATCGCAAATTTCATAATCACTTAATCTTCCAAGCATGATTTCACTATCAACTAAATTTTTATTACAACCTAAAGACATTAAAAAAAGTTTTGGCATATTTCTCACTTTAAATGTTTTATTTTTTATGTTATTATAACCAAAATTTTTCAAGGAAGCTCATGATAACCCACATCAATGATTTTTTACAAGAAAGTGTTGCTAAATTTGGAAGTAAAAATGCTTTTGTTGAATTTAACGGTAGAAGTATAAGTTATAAAAAATTTGATGATTTAAGTAAAAAAATAGCAAGTGAAATTCTTTCTAAACTTCCTACTAAAAGTACACAAGAACCTGTGTTAATCATACTTCCTAAAGGGATTGACTGTTTACTTTCTTTTTTTGGTGTAGCAAAAAGTGGAAATTTTTATACACTTTTAGACGAAAAAAGCCCTAAAGAGCGTGTAGAAAAAGTCATAAAAGTTTTAAAACCAAAGCTTTTAATCACTTCTAAAAAATTAAATTTAAATTTTAATCTTGATACTATCTTCACAGAAGATTTTGAAAATTTTGATATAAATGAAAATGCTTTAGAAAAAGCTTTAAATAATCACATAGATACTAATTTACTTTATGTCTTTTTTACAAGTGGAAGTACAGGAACTCCAAAAGGAGTAAGTATAAGCCATAAAAGTGTTATTGATTATACTTTTTGGGTATGTGAGACTTTTAAGCATGCCGATTACGATGTTTTTGCTAATCAGGCGCCATTTTATTTTGATGCTTCAGTTCCAGATATATTTAGTTCTATCAAAGCAGGAGCTACGCTTCATATACTACCAAATCATCTTTTTGCTTTTCCAAATAAAATTTTGGAGTATTTATCTACCCATAAAGTTAATGTAATGTATCTAGTTCCGGCAGTATTATCATTTTTTGCAAATGAAAAATCTTTAGGTAAATTTAAAAACTTACAACTAAATAAAATTTTTTTTGGTGGCGAAATCATGCCAAATAAACAACTCAACATTTGGCGTAAGCACCTTCCTAATGCTTCGTTTGTAAATGTATATGGACTAACTGAAATTACCGATGTATGCTCTTTTTACATAGTTA
>NZ_JAKMQS010000061.1:0-521 GCF_025771685.1 Campylobacter sp. IFREMER_LSEM_CL2194 | reverse complement strand
TATTTATAGCACTACTCAAGATGAAAAGGGTAAGTTCATAGAAGATAGACAAAAAGCAAGAAGATTAATGGAAAATTTAGAAGCCATAGGACAACATAATTTAGAAGTGATGTATAAGGGGGTAAATAATAAAGATGTTGATAATGAAAGAAATAGAAGAAAAGATAAAGAAGATTTTAATGATATTAATAAAATACAAGATTATTCCAACAAATTCATAGGCAGACTAGCCACTACTATAATTATGGAAGATGGTTTGTATATAGGATGAAAGGATAATAATGAGTGAAACTTATGAAATTTATACTTCTAATGGACTTATATTAGAAGTTGATAAAAATACAAATCAAATTATATTTGATAAAAGAAAAGATGGGCGTGAAGTAGGCAAATACACCCAAGAATATTCTAAAGCTTTGTTTGAAGCTGATCGTATATTAAGAACTTCTCCTTATATTAATTATCAACCTAGATATTTAGATCCTAATCTTTATACAGGGCAAAGTTCTACTTTGCTTGAG